>JAFGGO010000109.1 GCA_016930515.1 Promethearchaeota archaeon
CGATTGGAGCCAACAATGGGAATGAATTCAACCGTTTACAATATATTTGGAATTAATACCGCCGTATTTGACTTGGCTGGTCAGGAACTCGAGAACTGGCTTACGAACGATCGATATGTGCTGAATAACGCTAATGTTGTTATTTGTGTGTTAGATGTGAACATGTATCTAAAAAAAATATATAATTTTTTAGAAAAGATATTGAGAGTTTTAAACGATGTAAGAGATAGCAAGTTAATTGTATTTCTTCATAAATTTGATTCGATTGATAAATTATATGCGTATCACAAGCTAAAAGCATTAAATAATTTTGTTAATAAAAATTTAAATGATTTAATAGGACTTGAATCGTATTTGACTTCAATTACGAAAGAGTTTTTCTTTAAGACATTCAATATTGTTTCTGATATATTCAAAAAATATATTTCATCAGAAGAATATTTTTACGATAATTCTAAAATCAAGAACTACAAGAATGACCTTAAAATATTGATGGAATATGATGTGGGTGTTGATATAGAAGTCTCATCTCTATTTTTTGATTTGGAATTGAAAACAAAAGAAGCGTTATTTCATCTTGAGAGATTGAAAAAAATGGGTTTTGTAAAAATTATTAATACACATAATTTCTTTCTTACTGAAAAAATACGCTTCCTTAAGGTTGGATTTATAAAGAGTAACGCAATGATTGATGATACCAACACAGAATTTGAAAAAACACTCGAAAGTTTATATATATTCTCAAATTTTAAGTCGTAATTAATTTTAAATATAAAAATAAAGAAAAGTTTTTGAAAGAAACTTCAAAAATAAATCAATTTGCTATAAAAATTTTTAATCTTAACTTAGTGATATTAAATATCCTTGATTCATTTAGATGATCAATAAATATTATAATTTCTTTAACAATTTTCTTAGCACGAAAATAAAAGACTTTTTGTTATTGATTGATGATCGAAATCCAGATAACGCTTAAATCTTTTCTTTTACTTTATGACTAAACAATTTTAAGAATAATGTCTTTAAAAGAAGATGAGAAAAGCCATCTGGATACTTCCAAGTAGGAAAACCTTAACAATGTTAATAGGTCTCCCTGGGTCGGGAAAGAGTACTTTAATCATGCGAATTATGAAAAAAGACGCTCGAGGCAGAATCGTGGTGTCTTCTGACGAGATAAGGTTTAGGTTATTAAATTATGAAGAATCTGGGCGTGATTTTGACCCTTCTATTGAAACTAAGGTATGGGCTCTGCTTGAAAAAGAGATCCAAGAAGCGCTCGAAAATCCTATTACGAAGGAAATTCTTTTCGACGCCACGAATGTGAGACGAGAATTCAGGAGCAAATATTTAAATTTAGCAAGAGAAAGTGGGTTTAAAACCAAGGCTCTCGTAATTTATAAGGAGTTAACAGAAATAAAGCAACAAAACACGAATCGCTCGAGAATCGTTCCAGAAGAAGTGATCGATAAGCTTTACAAGAGATTCCAACCTCCCGACCATATAGAGTTTGATAAAATAGTGAATATAGGTTCTCGAAAAAAATATCTCGCTTTCCAAAAATGCAAAACCAAGAAACATTGTTTCTCAAGATTGATGGACTGGATGTGATGAGCCTGCTTAAAATACCACAGAGCATGGTTATCACTGACATTGTTAAACGCATAAAGGAGCAAGTAAGTGAGGAAAAGACCAAAAACAATCGCAAGAATTTACTAAAGCACCTTAATACGCAGAATTGATACGAGCAAGACGATTTCTAATCTTGATTATGATGTTAATGATTTAATCTATAATTTAACATTTAAATGAGGGAACAGAAAAATTTTTAATCAATAAAAAAAATATGTCTTAGAGAAATACCAAAATTGCGATATTAAAAATTCTTTTAAGAATCAGGAGTATCCTACGATAAAGGGTTGTCGAAGTACCATGAAACCGTGTAAAAAATGTAAGATTTTCCTCGCATTGCCAGGAAAAGAATATTGTTCGAGCTGTTATTCACTAAAACTAGATATCACGCCTTGTCCAACAGGAATTGGGACTTTACAACAATCTCAAGAGATTTCCTCGAGTGATAATCTCGAAAAACAACAATTAGAATTAATTGGAAACATAAATAAACAATCTCTTGAAAAAATTAATCCTAAGCTAGATAGTGTCGAATCAATAGAAAGCAAAATTAATGGAAAAATAGACCAATTACTGATTTTCGTTGAAAGTCAGGTTAAATATCACGAGGAATTAAACCGAAATTTCGAAGCATTGACAAACGATCAAGATTATTTCAGCGATCTCATCAATGAACACGATTCTCGAGGAGATTACGAGAATTCCTTCATGTTTCAACAACATTATCAAGAACTACAAGAAAAAATTGACTCTCTTCAATTGGAAATGCAAAGTGCTGTTGATGAAATTACAAATAATGTTTTAAAATTGCTCGAAGATCAAGAAATTGAGGAAAATTTCCTTAAAGACTGCCTTCAATCATACGATGGAAAAATCAAGCATTATTTGGTCGATTACCAAGAAAAGAAGCTGGAAAGAAGGGAACTTATTTCTAAAATATTAGAAAAAACAGGCTTGAACTCCGTAAAATTGTTAATCCGTCGTGAAAAACCTTAAAATTTAGTCTGATTATTTAAAGTTGAATTTTTATTACCTTGAATTTGAATATCTCAAAAAAAAATATCACATATGATTTGATTAAATTTAATAATTCAAATGCTTTTGAAGTACCATCTCTTAACAAATCGTCACGCTTTTGATAGTATTTTTCGTAACCATTTTGGGAGTAAAAACCCTAAATAAAAGAAGAAGATTACAATCAATAATATGATTTTTGAAACAACATTGAGAGCTATGAGTTCTAATGGACTAATAACTTCGATGATGAGCTGAACAAAAAATAACACGAAGGCTACCAATAGAAACCTTCCTTTCCATCGAACTGCAATATTATTTTCCCTGTTTATGGCTTTAATTGAAAAATGGATACCTGAAGCGCATCCTTACAAACGAAGAAAATAATGTAATTACATTTAAATAACTATTTTTTTTAATTTACCTCATTTATTACATTAAAGCTGGTTATAAATTTTTTAAGAATAAAACTCGTAATTTAATGGATAACACCGTAAAGAGTTAATTAATCGTTTTATTCCTTATTTCAATAACTTTATGTGTCAAAATACATTAAAAAAAAATCAAGAGAAATTAAAATCATGTATGAATTAATATCGTTTGAAGATCTCAATAAAAGAATCGAGCAGGTGGATAATGCTTATTTTAAAAAAGTATTCTCAGAACAAGCAAGTATTCTCAAGGCAAAAGAATGTTATATCCATCAAGGAGATCTTGAAGTTGATGGCGTGTTTGCTTCTGAAAAACAGATTCTTATCGTTGATGGCAACCTCATCGTGAACGGCCTTTTTCTTGATCGCGTTCGAGGGCATTGGGATAGTTCTGTCCTAATCGTGTTAGGCGATGTGAACTGTACGAATTTATGCAATTCATATCATTCAGATATTTACATCTTAGGAAAGCTAAAAGTATCCGAGCTACTTTATTTATCAGCTCCAGATTCGATAACTCAGATATTCAATTCAGTTGAAGCAAAATATATCAATGGAATGTGGATAACTGCTTACGATTCCGTGAAAGCGGATATTATTGAATCTTACATTCAGGACGGAATTACTAAAAAGAAAAAGGTTATCAAGCCAAATCTCCAAGGTGTAAAACTTAGTCGAGTTTTAATTGACGATGTATTAAATTTCGAGGAATGGGATCAAATGGACCAAGAAGAGCAGGAAGCCATGATTAATGATGCAAAAAGTAAATACGATTATTGTTTAATTGATGATAAAAAGCTTAAAGAAGTCCTTTCCCAAAGTAGAACCGTCATTAAGAAATAAATTAGCAATTTATTTTTTTAAACCAGTAATTCATTATGCAGAATAAAAAAATAATTTATCTTCAATTAAACACCCTTTTTCTTCAATTTTTCCTTATCGTAGTGAAATCGCTCTGTCGAAATACGATCTTTTTTTTTTCCGTTTTCTTTCTTTAAATTTTGAGGATCTATCAGTTTCTTGCAAATTTCAATGCGGTTTTCCTCAAATTCCTTGTGAATTATATTATGAGTGAGCGAATTTCCAATCAAAATTCCACAAAAGCAAATTATGTATATAATTGAAGCAATCCATAAAAATCCAAAATCAATATCTGAAACGGAGGATTGTTTATAGATCGAATCAGGTCTATGAGAAAGAAAGATTGAAAAGGTAATGAGAAGAATTATCAATATAAAGCAAGTTAAGGAGATGTAGAATGCTCAATTTATGGTATTTTCGCTATTATCGTATTTTTTTGCTTATCCTATTTAAGATTTGCTCATTTTTTGCGCTTAATATTTCTTGATGTTCTTTACATAATCCATTATGGTTGCACGGCGCTCATAATTTTTTCTTGCATACAACACATTGAAATATGGTTTTTGACCTTATTTCGAAATTACACGACTCGCAATTATACACATAGATAGGACTTTCGTATGGTTCGGGAATAAAACCGTCATTCATATGATTTTCTTTGAATTGATTTTGTATCTTTCAAATTAATAAGAATTATTTGCTTATTTAAGCATTAGCTTTATAAAATTTAAAGTACCTAAAAATTGTCGTGAATATGTTAAAACAAGTATCGTGAATAGCACGAGAATTTAAAAAATCCTTATAGGTATGATAAAGTGAAATTTAATTTATGTAAAATAAAGAAATAATAAGAAAAAAAATAATATAGGAAAGATTGCTTGCCCGATTACACTTTCATGTTTTTTCGGGCTGCCAGCAAGTCTTCTACGACGGACGGATCGGCCAAGGTGGTCGTGTTGCCAACATCGTCTCCAGACGCTATGGCTTTCAAGATCCTTCTCATGATCTTTCCGCTTCTCGTCTTTGGTAAGGCGTCAGCGAATTGAACGACGTCTGGTTGGAACACGGGTCCAATTTCTTTCCTGACGTGCATCTTGATTTCTTGCATCAAGGCGTCAGTCTTTTCAACACCCTTCATCAAGGTGACATATGCCCAGATGGCCTGACCCTTGATTTCGTGTGGGAACGGAGCAACAGCCGCTTCTGCGACCTTTGGATGGCTTACGATGGCTGATTCGACTTCCATGGTTCCGATTCGGTGTCCGGATACCTTGATGACATCGTCGAGCCTGCCCAAGATCCAGTAGTAACCGTCTTCGTCTCGACGAGCGCCGTCTCCAGTATAGTAATATCCTGGATATCTGTTCAAGTAGGTCTCCTTGAATCGCTCGTCGTCGCCCCATACCGTTCGCAACATGCCTGGCCAGGGTTGAGCCATGCAGAAGTAGCCTCCCTCGTTTGCTTCGGTAACCTCTACGCCTTCAGTGTCGAAAATGATGGGTTTGATACCTAACGCTGGTAAGCAGCAAGAGCCTGGTTTTGTGGGCGTGGCCGTGGCGATGGGGGTCATGATGAATCCACCCGTTTCGGTTTGCCAATACGTGTCAACTATAGGGCATTTACCTTTTCCAACGACGTTGTGGTACCAGATCCACGCTTCGGGATTGATTGGCTCGCCGACCGTGCCTAATACTCTCAATGAACTGAGGTCGTGCTTGAGCACGGGCTCGTCGCCGTTACCCATCAAGGCTCTGATGGCGGTAGGTGCGGTATAAAATTGCGTGACTTTGTGCTTTTCGCAAATATCCCAGAACCTGTCCACATCGGGGTAGGTTGGCACGCTTTCGAACATAAGGGTCGTGGCACCGTTTGCGAGAGGACCGTAAACGATGTAACTGTGGCCAGTAATCCAACCAATGTCAGCTGTACAATACCACACATCTCCTTCCTTGTAGTTAAACACATATTTGTGCGTGAAAGAGGTATAAAGAATGTATCCTGCGGTGGTGTGCTTGACTCCTTTAGGCTTTCCAGTCGTACCGCTGGTGTAAAGGATGAATAAGGTATCTTCGGAATCCATTTCTTCGCATGGACAATCTTCTGAAACGCCCGCAACGAAGTCATCATACATGATGTCTTTTTTAGTGTGTGGAACATCGCTTCCGGTGTGCTTTACGACTATCACGTGTTCGATGGTAGGACAATCGTCTATGATTTGGACAACATCTGTCATCTTGGGGTATTTCTTACCGCCCCTCAAGGTCTCGTCGCACGTGAATAACAAACGAGAGTTCGAGTCTTCAATCCTGTCTTTAACGGCTTCTTTTGAGAAACCACCAAATACGATTGAATGGATGACTCCAATTCGAGCACAGGCCAACATGACGATTGCGAGCGAAGGAATCATTGGGAGCCAGATCGTGACTCGGTCTCCTTTTTTTAAGCCTAACTTTTTCATTCCATTTGCGCACTTGCTTATTTCCTTTTGAAGGTCGCTAAAGGTGAATTTCTGAACGTTTCCAGGTTCGTCAGCTTCAAAAATTAAGGCAACGTGATCGCCTTTTCCGTTTTTCACGTGTCGGTCGACGCAGTTATAGCAAACATTAAGTTTTCCGCCGGTAAACCACTTTCCTGGGAACATTTCCGATTTTTCCCATGCCTTATCGAAGGGCTTGAACCAATCGAGGGATTTAGCCTGTTCTGCCCAAAATCCTTCCATGTCATCGATGGATTGTTGCCATAATTTTTTGTATTCGTCGAAGGACATTCCGGTTTTTGCGTAGTCCGAATTTAAATCAACTGGGTTGAATTTTCGTCCTTCTTTGAGAATAGATTTTACTATCTTGTCATCTGACATTTTTTTCACTTTTTTGTGTTGTTTGAATTTAAATTCTTATTTTTCATTGAAATCAGAATGATATGAAAAATACGGTAGAAATTTTAAACTTTATCGATGTGCAATATTAAGAAAAAGGATTTCAAGCGCAATATCGATATAATCGAAAAATTCGTTCCAAAAATTCTCAATACTCACGCCCTATATAGAACAAAATTCGCGGGATCGAACACGAATCCTAATAAAATCTATTAAAAAATATTTGAGATACGCGCGATTACCGTTAAAATGTTGCGAAAGGAGTAACCATCGAAAAATTCGTTCAAATATAATCATTTTTAGTATTAGAAATGATCGCGATCTGTTATTAGAATTAAAACAATCCCGTTAAAGGTTATTTATTATTCTCCTTTCAAGAACAATTAATTTCTTATAAGCCATATATTTTTCTTCACGCGTGAAATATTATTTATCACATCAAAACCGAGGGGGTGTAAAGAAAAAATGAGTAAAAAATACGAACGTAAAATAAAAAACTTAAAAGAGCACGAATATGATACAGAAATGCCCTTAGATCTGGAACACGATTACGATCGTGTAAAGGGTCGAGAAATAAAAGAGGAACCAACATTCATGACCAATTTTGAAGATAAAAATAAAAGTAGACGAAATTCCAAGGAATTTAAAAAAAAAATGCAAAGAATTCCAACGAAATTCGAAAAGAGTAAAAAAATTTGGTAAAATAAATTAAAGACCCAAATTTGATAATTATTTAAAAAAATTCTTTCTCTTTGGCCCTACAAGTACACTAATTAGAGTTGTATTAATTCGTTAATATCAAAAGATGATACATGAATAGAATATTATTTAACTGAAACTATTATATGTAACCTCATTTAATAATTCATATAATAGAACCAAATTTTACTGTAAATATAGAAATTTTATACATAGCATGCAAGTTAAAAGTACGGGAGAAAATTGGAGAAAAGAATGGGTCCAAAAGGAGATTACACCCGAGGAAGCTATTAAAAAAATCATCCCCGGGAATCGAATCTTTATCGGGACTGGATGCGCAGAACCGCAAGCGCTCACGAAGGAGCTTATCAAGCAGTCAGAATCGCTACTCGATACGGAAATCATCCATTTCCTCACTATTTGGCCTGAAAAATATTTTACTGATAAAGAAGAAGACCTTTTTCGCCACAACGCTTTTTTTATTGGGGGTGCCTTGAGAGAAGAAATTAACAAGGGACAATCGGATTATACACCCATTTACGCGAGTGAAATCCCTGGATTATTTGTTTCGGGAAAACGGTATGTGGATGTCGCATTGGTTCAAATCACTCCCCCCGACAAGTTTGGTTTCTGTTCACTTGGCATTAATGTTGACATTTCTAAACCCATTGCCCAATCAGCTTATCTAACCATTGCAGAAATAAATCCTCAAATGCCTCGAACTTTAGGAAGTAGCACGATTCACATGAAAGAAATTGATTATTTTGTTTACAACGATGTTCCACTCATGGAATACGAATTTAAAGAACGAGATGTTTCAGATTTAATAGGTCAAAATGTAGCAAATCTCGTAGAAAATAAATCGACCATTCATGTTGGTTTTGGAACACTTCCGAACGCTTGCTTGAAATATTTATTTGATAAAAGAGATCTTGGAATGCACAGTCATTTTCTTACCGATAACATCATCCCACTCATAGAAAAGGGCGTACTCACGTGTCGAAAAAAAAATTTTCATCCAGAAAAAATAATTACAAGTTTCGTGCTAGGCACTAAAAAATTATATAACTTTATTAATCTAAATCCTTACATCGAATTTTTTCCCACGGATTATGTATGCAATCCTAACATAATTAGTCAGAACAAGAAAATGGTGTCTATTTGTCAGGCTTTCGAAATCGACATTACGGGACAAGTAAACGCATCTACCAAGGGATACAAATTCTATTCTGGTATTGGAGACAATGTGGATTTCATGCGTGGTGCGGCCTTATCAAAAGGCGGAAAACCCATTATCGTGCTCCCCTCTACCACATTGAACGGAAAAAAATCTAAAATTGTGGCACAATTAGAAAAAGGTGCAGGTGTAATCCTACCACGAGCTGATGTGCACTATGTAGTCACCGAATGGGGCGTTGCGAACTTGCACGGTAAAACTATTAGGGATAGGGTCTTAGCTCTTATTTGTATCGCTCACCCAAAATTTCGGCCAGAACTTTTAGAACAAGCCAAGGAATTGAATTACATTTACACGGATCAATTACTTGCTTGTGACGAAGAAGGAAATATTTGTATATACCCAAAACAATACGAAACATCTTTTCACACGAGAGATAAGCATAAAATACATGTTCGTCCTTTAAAAACCACGGACGAGGCACCCTTAAAAGAGCTTTATTATTCCCTTAATGAAAGAGACCGATACTTACGATATTTTGAAATAAAGAAGGAATTTCTTCATTCAAAAACGCAAGACGAGGTTAACATCGATTATGAGAATGCTTTCTCAATAGGTGCATTCGTGGGGGATTTTCCCGACCAAGAAATGATAGGTACTGCTTCGTATCACCTTAATAAAAAAATCAACATGGCTGAATTTGACTTCATAATTAAGAAACAATGGCGAGGGTACGGTCTGGGGTCATTTCTCCTTCATCACATGATCATCATCGCAAAGGAAAAAGGCGTTAAGGGCTTTTTTGGTAACATACACATTGAAAACAAGGATACCATTCATATTTTCAAGAAATTGGGTAACCTCAAGGTGACTCCACCAGCAGAGGGTGAAAAAGAGCTTTATTTCGAGTTAGTTTTTGAAAAGGAATAGGTTAAAAACTTTTGATATTTTACAAATTATGAGATAAAGAGATGACCAACTATAATGTGGGTCTTTATTTCACGGACGAATATTACGAGTACAACTTCGGAAATACGCACCCTTTAAGACCGCTAAGATTGGAGCTAACATATAGCTTGATTAAGAAACTGGGCTTGCTCGAAAACAAGTTACTCCATGTCTTTAAACCGCGCCATTGCACAGAAGAAGAATTAACGAGAGTTCATTCGCCCAATTATGTTCAGGTCATTCAAAAGCTCAGCGTTGATCCAAACGATACATCGGTTAGACCTTATAGTTATGGATTGGGTCCAGGAGACAATCCTATTTTCAAGGGCATGTACGAATCGTCGACGTTAATCTGTGGAGCGAGTCTACAAGCGGCAGAAAAGGTTTTTCTTGACGAAGAATATCCAATTACTTTCAACCCAGCTGGCGGACTACATCACGCAATGCGAAATCACGCATCGGGTTTTTGCATATTTAACGACATTGGCGTTGCGATCGCCCATCTTAAAACATTAAAAGAAGATATAAAAATTGCATATTTGGATATCGATTGCCACCATGGTGATGGCGTTCAATGGATGTTTTACGACGATCCGAATGTTCTTACCATATCCTACCACGAAGACGGAAGGTATTTATTTCCTGGGACAGGAACGATTGAAGAAACAGGGAAGAACAGTGGTGCAGGGTTTTCAATTAACTTTCCTCTCCAGCGATGGACTACGGATAAGATTTTTCTTAATTTATTCAGGGGAACATTTCCTAAGATCCTTGAAACCTACCAACCGGACATTCTCATATCCCAACTTGGAGTTGATACGCACCATCTTGACCCGCTCACTCAAATGGGCTTATCACTCTCCGTATATCCCGATATTGCCCAGACTATTAAAACCACGGCAAAAGAATATGCTTATAATCGTTGGCTTGCATTGGGTGGAGGCGGTTATCTAATGAGCGTTGTACCGCGAGCATGGGCTCTATTTTTGGCAAAAATGCTCGATGTTGAGTTGGAAAATAAACTTCCAGAGGAATGGTATCAAGAATTTAAAAATAAAGTGCCTTTTGAAAAAGCACCCTTTTATTTATGGGACAGGGCCGACGAGATCCAGAGAAAAATGCTAGCCGATCCCGAAATAGCTCAAAAAATGGTTGAACATAGGAACACTCTAATAAAGATTTGTGAAGAAAAATACATTCCTGCAATAATCTCGCATAGGTAAATTTCTTGATAGGATTTGGTTTAAATTAAATCTAATTTTTGCATTTTACGCTCGCAAATTTTAACTATTTCTACTGATTTCTCCATTGATTTTGTCGATTCACCCGAAATTCTTAAATATGGGCTTGTGCCTGAGCGACGTATTAAAATCCAACCGTCTTCGTAATCAAAACGACATCCGTCCATTCTATTTACATTAATCAATTTTTTTCCCAGGTAATCGAAGGTTAAGGTCATTTCTTCAATAATTTTTTTATTAACTTCTTCCGTAAACGGAATGTCTTGCTTGAGCTTGATGGCTTTACGGTAAAAAGGGTATTCTGGAATGTCTTTTAAGAGCTCGCCTAAAGTTTTTTCCGTGTCGCAAAGCATTTGCAAAATTGTTGCTATTGTTACGATTGAGTCTGGTCCGTAGTGATATCTTGGCCATATATATGTCCCTGAATTTTCACCTCCCAAGAATCCGCCATTTTCTTTCAAGGCACAAGCTACTTTAATGTCTCCTACTTCGGTTCTAATAATTTGGCAACCTAATGGCGTTAAAATGTCTTCTAACAAGCTAGAGGAATTAATGGGTGTGACGACTTTTAAATCCTCTTTTTTTATCTTAGATTTGTTTTTCTCAATGTAATCTTTTGCCAACAAGGCTAGTAGGCGTATGGGGTCGATTATTTCTCCAGATTCATCAAGAAATATAACCCTATCAGCGTCTCCATCTAAGGCGATACCTATGTCTTTTTGATCGGATATTTTTAAAAATTGGGATATTTTTTTCAAATTTTTCTCGCTTGGTTCCGAATATCTCCCTGGAAACCTTCCGTCCATTTGCGCATTAAGCGTGGTAACGTTTACATCGTAAGTACCTAACAATTTAGGGACTATCTCGCAGCTTGATCCGTTACCTGGATCAACAATCACATTTAGCTTACAGCCGTCGAATTTAATACGCTTGGTAATATCTAAAATATGCGTGTCGTTGATATCATTCACATGTGTTATTTTACCAATTTCGTCCCACCGAGTATTAATAAAGCACTTATCTGTATAGATGCGTTCTATTTCTTCTTCCTGTTCTGGGGTAAATCCCAAACCAGAAGGATTCCATAATTTCAACCCGATATATTCTGGAGTGTTATGAGACGCGGTGATCATTACACCAGCGTCGGCTCTGAGATATCTTAGAGATATGGCTAAAGTGGGAGTGGTCACGATTCCTAAGGTAACGACTTTACATCCCGCGCTTACGCATCCTGCAATTAACGAGTGTTCAATTGGCAATGCCGACATCCGAATGTCTTTGCCGATAACTATTGTTCCGACACCTCCTAAATATGTTCCAAGAGCTAAACCCACATCCAAGGACATGTGGGGTGTAAACATGACATCCGATTCGCTATAATTTTGAAACACTCTTCTTATTCCTGCCGTACCAAACATGTTTGTAGTCATGATAATTTCATTTCTGGTTGTCTTTATAAAGGGAACATGCTATTTATTAAAAACACATCCTTTTTTTAATATGCATATCTAAGTTTATATTTCAAATAAATATGTTCTTGTTTTATTTCGAGTTCTTAAAATATATCAAGAAAGATATTTTATATTGCAAGTGCGGAATCCGTCCCTCGGCAGCTTGAAAACGACGGATTCCGTCGGGAAAGCGCGGGGAAAAGTGCGAAAAGCGCGAAAATCCCCCAGTAGGTACTTATTTGACCTTTTTCGCACTATTCATTATAAAAGTGATCGATCTCGATATAAAATCTATTTTTCTATTACTATTATAGTGTAATCAATATCAAGTCTATATCTTGATTTAAACGAAATTAAATACTTAACCAGTCAAAAATGATCCTATCTCGTACATTATTTGTTACCGAAATGATCACGATAAAGACGGATTTCGGAAATATTTATATAGTTACTTTCCCAATAAAATCATAGAGTACTAAAAAAAATAAAATCTTGGTGAGAAAAAAAATGGAAAAAAATGAAAAAATTTTCGAACAATACGAAAATATCAGGCAGGCGCTTTCTGGACTTGGGGAAATTTTGAAAATCAATTTTAACGAGAAAGATTTTTATTATCAAGCAGGAATGGACAATCTAAAAGCGTTGCACGAAAATGTCGTGGAAATGATGAGGCATGTCAGCTCTCCTCGAGAAGTGAGAATTAAATTGCGAGAAATGGAGTGCGATGATCTAGAAGCAAATGAACCTTTTCCATTTTAAATTCATTTATTTATTTTATACCATCCTTTTCCTATTCATATTTATTAATTCATTTTCAACATGATTTCTTGAATTATATCACATCTTAGCTTAAATTATGATGTTATATCTTCCAAGATTAATTTTAAGATAATAATTAGATAAAAATCAAAGTAAATGCTTTAAGCATAAAAAATTAAGATGTTGATATTAAGCTTATTTAAAACTTAAAAGCAGTTTCAAAAAATTAGAAGTTCTTTTTTAAGAGATATGTTGAGATCGTTCCTTTCTTCTTTCGTCAAGTTAATTTGATCGTCCCAAATAGATGTGAAGGTATCAGAGGGAATGTTTTGAGACAATGCGTTCAAGACAATAATAGCATTAGTGATGATATCTTTCAAGTTGTCATCGCGTTTGAGATCGTTCATGAGCTCGATGATTTTCCGCGCCATCCATATATCGACTTCTATAGAGTTCCTGTCTTCGTTGTGAAAATATTCCATTATTTCGTCAAAACATCTTAGTTCATAGGTATCGTAGTTTACAGTTGTTTGAATGTTTTTTGTATTATTCATGTATCATCCCTTTTAATACCTCTAATTCAACAACTGTTGTAACCCTTAATAAACGGTGTACAATTTTGTGAAAATCTGTAGCAATGCTACAGAATTTTTATCAAAAAAAGACTATTTTGTACATAACTTGAGCTTGTTGATTTGATTAAAATTAGTAGATAATAAAACAGATATATTTATTTTTTTAAGGTGTATAATTCTCCTGATATTTTTTCTAAATTGTCACCAAAAGTTTGAATAACGATTCCTCGTTCAATTCTATTCGATTCTTCAAGAATTATAAATTGAAAGGATAAATCTTCTTCGCTTTCTATCCGAATCCATCGAAAATTCTGGAATAATTTCAATAGTTTAGCATTTATAAGTTCCAGATTTATCGATTTTCCAAGTAATTTAATTTTCGATTGAACGAATTCGATCCCAGATTTAATGTCTAAAAAAGAAATAATTGTTTTATTAAATAAATGAGCGTTTAGCCAAGAGTATTCTGGAAGATCGTCGATCAAATGTTCGTATCTCACGAATTTTGCCATGTTATTAGTACTGAGCTCTAATCTTTCTCTTAGTTTTAATTTTGTTTCGCGAAATAAAAATGTCTCTTCGCAATCAATTCTCGAGTAATTTTTCATATACGCAGTATTTATTATTTTTAATCCTGCTAATCCTGCGATTGCAGATAAAGCTTTTGAATATTCGTAGTGCAAATTCTCGTAGATCCCCTCGTATTCAAATATATGCCTTTCGTTGCTTTGATAATAGTTGAGATGTTTGGCAATCTTGTTTTGACGGACGAATTCTCCAAATCGCTCCGTCATAATTTTGATTGCCTTTCTTATGGTTTGATCTGTTTCAAAGGATGCTCCTTGCATTAAAAAACTCCTGAAAGCCAAGTACAGCTTCATTACATTGTTGCTTAATAGAAAATATTTGTTATATCTTACCGACTCTTCGGCTTGATCGATTAAAGCCTTATATGTTAAATTATCGTAAAAATCATTTACCTCTTTATCAACAATCCTATCCAAGTCTTCTAATGTTTTTTCTTTTTCGAATATTTCCATTAATTTTTCTAAAGAATAATGAATGAAAGAAGACACGCTTTTGTATCTCTTGTCATTTGGATCTTCTGCTTGTTTTTTTTTTATATATCTCTTGATCCAATCGGTTAGAGCGTGAGAAGTGGAAAACGACATTTTCACATTTTTTTTTTCCGACAAGAAATTTTTAGATGGCAATAGTTGATCATTCACGAATACATTTTAATTGTTATTAAAAATAAAGAAAGCTATAATTATTTAATATTTTCTTTTTATTTTGAGTTATTGAAGAACAAATTTCTGTACGAGTAAAATTTATACTAAATTTAACTTAATAAGTCTTTAATGATATTTTAAAAGAGCATTTATGTTTAGGAAATCGAATATCAAGATTTAAAAATAAATAAATCACTATAAACAAAAAGATGGGATATTTTTTTAATAGTATCTTTAAATCATTATACTTCCAATCACGGACTTAAAAAAGGTAGGGAGAAAGAGGTAAAAACCAGGGCACCTTATTTTTTTGGCGTTTAATTAGTTCAATAAATATTAATATAAGTTGATTTTACATTTTTTCTAATTCTTGAGGGAGATAATTAAAATTCTCGTAAAACCTCTTTTTCACATCGTCTAAGGTATATTGGTGTGTTTGAGCTCCCTTCGTTTCAATCACGAAGGACCCAATTACAGAACCTAATCGGCAGGAATCCAATAAGGTCATGTCAAGGCTTAAACCAGTTAATAATCCCGCTCGATAACCGTCCCCTGCACCCGTGGTGTCCTCAATCTTCTCAGGCTTACAAATTGGGATTTTCGCTTTATATATTTCTCCCCTATCATCTCTATACATGAGCGTTGAACCTTCTCCGCCTTGAGTTATGATAACTGCCTTGATGTGTTTTAAAAGTTCTCCTTCAGAAAGTTCTGTCTTTTGAGTAATTTGCTCAATTTCATAAGTATTTCCAATTAAGATCTCGGAATGATTTAGGATGTCCAACAAAATATCTTTAGGGAAAAGAGGTGTTACTTGTCCAGGATCAAATATTTGTGGGATCTTGAGATCTTTAAGTTGTAGTGCAAAATTGGTCATGGCTTCGACGCTTTGCGTGGAATTAATGGCGTAAAGGAAATTTTCGGGATCGTTCACCTTTTCTTTTAGGTTAATGTCGGTACATTTTTCCATTGCACCTCCGTGAAATATGATCATTTGATTGGCTTTCACATCGTTCACGATATAGCATGCTGCAGTAAATAAATTGTCGTATACATCAATACCGAGTATGATGTTGTTAAATTGGGACATGTGATCCTTGTACCCTAAACCTTTAAAATCCTTGCCCACTGAGCCAAAAAGGTGCACGCTTGCGATGTTTAAAACGCCCAAATTGTAAGATATGTTCCCTGCCGTTCCCCCAAAAAATTGCGTGCGACTATTAGCCGTTACCGTGCTTTGGAACTCTTCTTTTTCGAGGTTTATTGATACGGCGTTAATGAAGTTTTCCTCAAAACCCATGAGATAGTCAAACGCAATCGACCCTAACACTAAAATCTTATTTTTTTGCATTGATAAATCCTGTTGCATGTAATAACTATTAATTACTGATAATCATCAATGATGATTCGAATAAATATTTTCTTTTTGACTTATAATTGAAAGCAATTATTATTTTATGTCAGCATTAATTTTCCTGCAAGAATGAACGAACTTGTAGCATCTGTTGAGCAATTAAAAAGCGACGAAGAAGTAAGCGCATTGATAAAGACGAGAATGGAAGAATTCCAATCAATAAAAACTTCTTCACGTGAGAATATTTTCAAGGAATTGTGTTTTTGCGTGATGACAGCAAATTGCGGGGCTGAAAAGTGTCTTGAAGTTCATGAAAACATCGGAAATGGTTTTATTAATTACTCCGAAAAAAAATTAGCTCAAAAATTAAAGCAATTCGGTTATAGATTTCCTAATATTCGAGCCAAATATATAGTGGAAAATCGTCCTTTCATTGAGGCACTTTACGAACTGCTCAAATCAGAGCAAAGCGATAAGGAAAAAAGAGCATGGATCGTTAAAAACATTAAAGGTTTGGGACTCAAGGAAGGGAGTCACTTTCTTAGGAATATTGGTTTTTTAAACTGTGCTATTGTTGATTTTCACATCGTAGATCTCTTAGTAGATTACGGACTAATACAAAAACCAAAAACAATGACAAAAACTGCCTACTTAGAAATTGAATGCGTTTTAGAACAATTAGCTCTCGAAACTCATCTATGTTTAGCCGATTTAGATTTATACTTGTGGTATATGGAGACAGGGAAAATTTTAAAGTAGTATTTTAACGATTTTTTTATAAATCAAACTATAAAACATTTGGTATTATACGATTTTCAACCAGATTTTTAAGGAATTGCGTTTTTAACATATAATATTAACTCGATCGTGCAAAAATGTCTGAAAAAAAAGAAAGTCAAAACATCCCAACCGCTTGGCAATACGAAAAATGGATAAGCGTGCTTGGAAAATGGACTTGGATGGTTATTCTTTTAATTGCGGTTTTATATTTATTAGCAACTATTTACACGATTGGATCTTATACAATTTCCTTTATCGAAGCAAAAAACGCTTGGGAACGCAACAATCCCTCAAGCTCTTATTTCTACGTTTACGAGTTTCAACCCTTTTGGATCTGGGACCTTTTATCTCCGATAATATTAGCAATTTTTGCTTGTAATACATTGCGAGTTCGATTTTCTAAGCCATGTGCTCAAAAGGATTGGATTAAATTATTTGACGATGTTTGGGAAGTAGGAGAGACTAGAATTCCACGGATGCTAATATGGGTTGCAACTGCAGAGATCTTCGGATTAGGCGTGGCAGGCCTGCCAATCCTAATCATTTCAATTATATTATTATATAGAGGACCACAAACATACGAATGGAAGAAATAAAATTATTATCCAAATGAATATTGAATTCAGAATAAGAAAATGGAAATACAAAATTCGTGTTAAAATCCTTAGTGATTTAAAGGCATTCAAATATTTACCCTAAAATGTTTAAATAGAAAATAAGAATAAATTTCTTAAAGAGATAGTTTCACATTCAAAAGATTTGAATGTTTGGAAAACGAATCATCTCAAATTCGCACCAGATGGGTTTATATACTATAAAAACAAATTCTTCACTTAATTAAAAATAAATGTTTAATTCGAAATCAATAAACTTGAAAAAGTGAAAACAATATTATGACAGAACAAGAAAAAAAACCAAAACCGAAAGGCAAATGGCAACACGAGAATTGGGTTAGTATTTTGGGTAAATGGACTTGGGTGATCCTCTTAGTAAATGCTTTAGTATACATACTTTGGCCTATTGTGACTATAGCAACGACCTATTCTGAATGGCTCTCGCTTAAACAACTTTACGATGCAAGTTATATTCCTGGCATCATGCCACCATATCCAGCCTACCCTCTCGACGCGTATTTGATATGGGAGATTATCGCAGCAATTATACTTGTAATATTTGCGATTGCCATCGTGAGACCACGATTTTCAAAGCCGTGCGCCGATAAAGATTGGGACAAGTTACTTGACGATGTCTTGGTTTTGGGAAGCGTGAGAATTCCATGGATGCTCATTTGGGGTATTATTACCGAGATATTAGGTCAATGGTGGGGTGGAGCACCCATATTCGTGGTTGCATTCGTGCTAATATTCGCTGGTCCGAAACCGTATAGCTGGAAAACATAATTTTACTTTATTTTTTTAATTTTTTGTGTTATTTTCCTATTTTTTTATACATTATAGCTTTTTTAGCCTAGAGAGAATTTTTAAAAAAAATACCTTTTCAATTTCATCCAATAGGTCTTTAAATAGCTAGTTGAATGTCCTATACTCATAAAATTAAAAAAAAATCAGACGAATAGGTGAAATTAATGGTAGAACAAACAAAAAAAATACAAACAAAAAGTACTTGGAACCACGAAAAGTGGGTGAGCATTCTCGGAAAATGGATGTGGGTCATCTTGCTGGTAAATGCTTTAATTTATGTCTTATTGAACATTTACTGGATGTCGGCTGCTTATACAGCATGGAACGATCTCAAGCTCTATTACGAATCTTATGGTGTTCCTTTTACTGCTACATTTGCCATTGATGCTTCTTGGATTTGGGGCATAGTTAGTGCAATCATCCTGATCATCTTTGCGATCGCCATCGTGAGACCACGATTTTCGAAACCTTGTGGTGAGAAAGACTGGGATTACTTGTTAGACGATGTATTGAAATTGGGAAGCATCAGATTCCCATGGATGCTCGTTTGGGGCATCATTGCCGAAATCTTTGGTCAATGGTGGGCGGGTGCACCAATTATCCTAATTGCGCTCGTGTTGCTATTTGCTGGTCCGAAACCTTATAACTGGAAAACTTAATTTCTCTCTTTTTTTTAATTTTTTGAAAATTTGAAACGCTTGATGTTATTTAAAAATTTAATAAGTAAATTAAAAAAAGAAAAAAAAAACCCCGTGAGGTAAGAGTGAAAAGAGTTAAACCCCGTGTTTATTTTTCCCCGTGAAATAAGACTGAATTTTTTCTTTTAAGCCCCTTTTTGTTCTTCGGTTTCTTCGCTCGCCTTATCGTTGTCCGATTCTAGCAAGAAATCTAGTGGAATATCAATTTCTATTTCAGCGCTCCTGAGTTTTTTCATGAATTGTCGCGCGCCGTAGTCGTTAAGCATGAGTTCGAGAAAATTTTGATAGATACCAATGACGTTGTCCAAGCCTACTTTAAAGTAAATATCGTTGTCCTCGAAGTTGATTTTGAAGATTTCGTAAATACCCTTGACTGATTTTTTAATGTTTTCGAAGTTCAGTTCCGCTTTTTCTTCCAATGTCGTCGTGAATTCCGTGTTGATTGCATCTTCTCTAATCATTCTTATATCACCTCAAAGTAAAGATGTTAATGGGCGTATAAAAAATCCTTCTTTTAAAGGATATTCTGTGGCAACCTCACGATCAAATATCATCCCAATAATCTTGCGACATTCTCGAAATTCACACGATAATGAAGATCTGGAACATATTCATGATGTATCCTATAGCCCATATTATAAAAATGCTCACAAAACCAACAAAAAACGCTAATAAAAGGGGAATATTCGTTGGAACCTCAGTGTTCGTTATCGAAAATATGACGCAATGTATGATGAATAATATAAAAGCGTTTTTGCCTATGACGGATATGAAATTCTCTTCTCGAAAGAATTTGAATTTGAGCTCGTATAAATCAAAAGCTACAAAAATAAAAAAGAAAACGATTGCTGAAATTCCAGTTGTAGTGAGACAATATGGCAAGCTCATGTATTGCCTGCTGATTGCCCAATTGAAATTGAACGCTGAGATGAGATTTAATAGAAATCCTAACATCGTGAGGAAGATTCCGGAAATTAAAAAATAATTAATCATTATTGACTTATCTTGTTTTTTCTTAAATTCATAGATTCCTTCTGATATCACGGTGGATAAAATCATGATTCCTCCCCACGAGAGGGCTCCAAAAAAACCAGCTTCTACTGCGTCGTATATCACGGATTTTAAGCTCGTTTCGAGCAGCCATTGATGAATTCCCATAAGCATTATTGCAATGATAACACGAACTCCTGGATGCAATTCTATTAAAAATAGCGCAATGAGACCCGATGTACCAAGATATTGAAGCGTACCCCAATGGAAAACCAAGTTTCCTGCGTCGTCGAAATTAATGCTGATGACCAATCCAATAAAGAGAAATATTAAATATCTGCGAACAAAATGAAGATAAGCGCTTTTTCTTCCGTCTTTTTCAAGCCTTTTCATGAACGAGCTCTTGAAGTTCAGTGCCATCATGAAAACAAAAAATGGTGCGATTAAATCCACATAAGTCAAGCCAAAGTTCCCTGCATGTTTGCTCCAAGCAGGTATGTATTCAAATGTCCTCGTTGTATTCACAAATGTCATGAGAATGATCGTTAATCCCTTGAAAAAATCGATACTTAATAGCCTTTTGTTCTTTGTTTCTATTGTTTCATCAACAGAAATTTCTTGATTCATTGAGAAAATAAAAGTATCATTTCATAAAAAAAGTGTTATTTGAAATAATAAAGGTCTATCTATTGAGTGGATCGTAAATTTTAAAAGCATGAAAGCGGTAAATACGAAATTTTAAAATTTCGCAAATATTTCACAATACAAGCGTTATATTTCTCAAATAAGAAGATCTTTATTTTTCAAATCTCATGAGTCGTGAAAGTAAAAAATGTTATCCCAATTACCGGTTATTACAGAATTTCAAAGATTTTTATTTAATATCTTAGAAGATCCC
>JAFGGO010000110.1 GCA_016930515.1 Promethearchaeota archaeon
GCAGAAATGATTAAATCCGCGAATAATTTCATGTCATTGAGGAGCGTGTTGATCTTGTCTTGGGAAGCCATGTCAACCTCTCCCGACTTCATGATGATGACGGAAATG
The DNA here is from genome assembly GCA_016930515.1 of Promethearchaeota archaeon. Classification (GTDB taxonomy): domain Archaea; phylum Asgardarchaeota; class Lokiarchaeia; order Sigyniarchaeales; family SOKP01; genus FT1-020. Next base: position 109 of record JAFGGO010000110.1, read on the forward strand.
ATATACTTAAATATGTGAAGTTCGACTTCCTTACCGTCTTCGTTTCTGCCCTTAAATGTGGCCGAATCTGACATGAAGATGTTTTCCCTGATTGTATTACACGCATTGATGTAATCGCGTAAATCGCCTCTCAAAGTCAATCCCGTGCTAACACCTTGAACGTTATGGCTTATTACATTTCCCGATATATCTGAAATTATGATTTTAGCCTTAATTTCTTCCAATTTCTTTTCGGCTTTTTCTACATGTGTTTTTAATTCGGCATAAGACGAAATTAATAAATCCCTGAATACTTTCGAAAGCTTGTCCTGCTCGTAAATACTCGTAAGCAAGTAGGAAAACTCGTAATCTTTAAATAAATCCAAGAAAACTTCCTTTGCCTTTTTAACGTTCGTGTCCAATAATTCTTTTTGATAACTTTCAGTATCGTACTTATGTAGAAAAAGGGAAATTTTTGGCTTTTCATTGTTTTGACGATAAATATTCAGTAATTCTTTAAAATATTCTTTCGCTTCGTCAAAACGATCTGGATCGTGTAAATCAACGATCGGAATGAGAATATCGGTACCCTTAAAGATTTCGGGCTTTTCCATGTATTCTTTCCGGTATTGTTCTTGACCACCGAAATCAAAAATACCAACTTGTAATCCTAAGAAGGGGTGCCTTCTCGTCTCGTAAAGAATTGTAGGCGACAACTTTTTGGTATCTTGAGCAGTTTTTTCCGCGAACGCAACCGAGTACAAGCTCGTTTTTCCGCATCCTCCCAAACCTACTAGACTAATTTTCATGTTTTTTTACTCCTTGTTTTGATATTTTGTGTAATTATTCTTTTAATTTAACTTTTTTAAAAAAATGTTCATGGTGAGTGTTTATTTCTCCGCTGGAGCGAATTTTATTGATCTCGAGAATATTTTTCCGTATTCTTCCGTAGATACCTCGACTAATACCGTTCCTTCGAGATTTTCGACAGGATATCCGATTTCTAATTCTTCAAACGGAAATAATTCTTTTAAAGTAGCAACCCAGGGATTTTTTTCAAATACATCTTCTACTAATGCTATGCGCGCAGTAATGTTTTCCAAGGTAAAACCCACAGTATTCGTAAGCGTTAAGTTTAGAATATGAGTTTTTTCGTTTAAATCCTTTCCTAAACTCAGCGTTTTTCTCGTCCCTATAAGCGATTTTGCCTTGTCTGTAATTGGTCCCGATTCAAATCCTTTTTTAGTGGTTTCTTCACCTTCTTTCAAAATAAACACCTTTCTTTTTTGGATGTTATATTGAGTGACTTTCTTTAATTTTGCCAAGAAAAGTACTGCGTTAAGGTTTATGGATTCAAATGGATCAACATTAATATAACCTTTTTTGGCTGCGTCTTCCACTATCTCTGTACCAAGACCTGTACGCGCGAACACGGTGTTTTTTCCAGGACCGCTTCCTACAGAACCAATAGAAATATCCGCTTTTTCAGCAGTTAAATCCGTACAGAAATTACAGCTTGAAGATTTATAACGATGTAAAGAAGCTATCGTATAAGATTTTACAGGATCTGAATTTAAGGTTTCATACAAGTGAAATTTTCCCTTATTGATGTCCATTTTGGTAATCTTTGATATATCTATTCCATCTTTTTCAAATCGGGCATATAAAGTTTCTGGAGAAAAACTATCCATGCAAAACAACCCGATCTTTAATATATGAGCCCTCATGAAATATTTAAGCATTCCTGCAGGACTACTCATCATTTTATCGACAGCGTTAATATTACATGGCGTACCTACAAACGCTATCGATCGAAAATCCTTCCTTATTGCTTCCATCAAGGCTTCGACTGTTTGACTATGTGCATATACCGAACCAGCGCTTTTAATAATCTCTTCCTTAGAAGTCGCTATTTTAGCCATGGGATACCACGGTTTTTTCGGGTTTTTCATCGTTACGATGGCAGCATCGATCAAATGCTCGTCAAACAAGTACGATAAGATACTTACCACCGTTCCACCGTCTTGGCCATCAATAACTTCAGGAATGTTAGTTCGCGCCGAATAACCCGTTTTGAATTCCCCCATTAATTCAATCGGATCGGTAATGGTTCTAGGACATTGATTATAACAAATGCCACATCCAGTACACTTACCTATCAGTTTTGGTTGACTCGTTGCGTGGTCCCATTCGAGCACGCTACACACGGCAGCACAAGTTCCACACTGCGTACAAATACCCGTTCGAACGATTTCCTTCATTAGCATTCCATAAGAGTCTTTCTTTCCCTCTAGTTTTCGAGAAATATAATCGAACGAATAATCGTATTCTTGTTTTTCTTTCTCTTCAGTCATGTTAGTTCAGATTTATATTGGCATGTATTTTTGATATGTACGAAAATGGATTTTTTTAAAAAAAGCTTTTTAAAATTTTTATTAACATAATTGAATATCATAATTAAAAGAATTTAATAAATTTTAGATACATAATGCAATTTCAAGATTTAAAAAAATCAAATAGTATTAGAGATTATTTTTATACTTATCGTCCCAATCTTTTAAAGCTAAAGTCAATGCTAGGAATTGATTTTGGAAGTTTATAGGTTCTGAATATTCTCGGAAATATAAAAAAGGATTAATTTTGGATAGAATTGATTTATTTTTTCCTTTTCTTGGAAACCATTTCGAGCGCGATATTTCTTCATACAAACGCTTACCGTTTTTATCGCTTTTCCAACATAGTTTATTTGAAGTCATGTAAATTCTTATCGATTGTTCTTCTGAATTTTTTTCTTTAAGGAGCTTGAAATCAAAATCAAATTTTATGTAATATTTTCCCTTTAGAGTTACTTTTAATTTATCGTCGTTTAAACCCCATAATAAAAGGAAAAATAGGCTCAAAATTAAATATAAACGAGAAAATAGGATTTTATAAGAATTATATAATTCAAAATCAGGCATATCGAGTAAAGAAAAAATAATTATAGTTAGAACAAATAAATATTTTCCACCAGTATTTTTTTTCACATTGAATCCCAAATTTTTTATTTCGTATATAATGAAATTCACTAATGAAGGAGTTAATTTTTGGTAAAGGTATTTTATAATTCCAATAAAAGCAAACATGAAAATTAAGAACACGCTCCACTTTCTATTCGAGCTCAGTATGGGTGGCGGGTTTGTATCCAAAAAGGGAGAATGAGTCAAAGTGTATTTCAATTGGACGATGATTGCACTAAAAACTATATAGAAAACCATTATTAAAATAACAAAAATGATTTCTTTTGTGAGATTGCGTAAAAGTTCGTTTCTAATCTTTAGAGCGCTTCTCGAGTCGTAAGAAATCTCTGATTTTTTTTTATTTTGCATCCTAAGTTGATTATCATTTCTATTTATTTTCCATCACGCCATTGTCGAACTTTATTCTTATTTTCTTCTGGAGAAGTCCAAAATTTCTGCACTATTTCTCGAAATAATCCGAAGTCTGGATTATCTTCCTCATTTATGTTTACGATATGGAATTTAGAACTTTTTCTCTCAACATTGATATATCCTTGTTCTTCTAAGTAATCGAATGCGTGCATCAGTTTTTCTCTTCTATCTATATTAAGGCAATTTTTTACGTCCGTTTTATTGATAACAGATTCAAATTTTGCTAATTTTGCTAAACTCGCAAGGACTAATCCTGCTCTCAAGGAGCCTAAATTGATCAATTTATCAAAGATCTTATTAGTTGTTTCTACCATTTTCATGAGGTCGTTGTACAAGTTAATTTTTTCACTTCCGTTCAATTCTAAAGATTTTTTAAAATCATCTAATTGATATTTTTTAATGAAGTCCTCGAGAGAAATTGTCATGATTTTAGTTAACGCGAGAACTCATATAAATTCGTTCTATTTTGAATATACCAACAATGCTATTATAATAATTAGACAAAGATCCTGTCTAAGAGAGAAGAATTATTAGAGCAATCCACTTTTTTTTCATTCTTTTTACAAAATTACAAACGATTTTTAATTCAATATGAATAAAAATAGATAGAGAAAAAAATTATTTTGTACATGTTTTTCGCTTATTCAAGATTGTAAATCCACCAATTACTAAAGATGTTATTCCAAAAAGACATGATATTTCAATTGGCCAAGAACTAATCGTTTCGGAATCGTTTAATTCTAAAACAGTAATGAGAATTTGGTAAGAAGACTCGTCTCCATCTAAGTCAATGATAGTTAATTTAACCAAATATTCTCCACTGGAAGTGAACCGATGAATTACATCATTCTCTTGCGAACTTGAAGGGTCTCCAAAATCCCAATTAAATTCTAAATTACCGTTTCCTATCGAACCGTTAAACTGGAAATAAATCGAATCACCTACTACAATATTTGTAGCATTAGCTGTAAAGCTTGACAAGGGTAATAGATCTTCTAGAACGGTAATAAAACCTACTTTTATTGTAGAGTTTTTATCTCCGTCATTATCGGTTAAATTCAAGCGAATTGAATATGTTCCTGGTGCTAAGTACATATGATTTGGCTCGTGTTCGGTGCTGTTTGTTCCGTCTCCAAAATCCCAATAATACAAGGATGGCGTATTTCCCTCGTTTCCCGTAAAATTGAATTGAACTTGTTGACCAGCAATAATTTCCTTTGGACTTGCGATAAAGTTTACATGAGGTTTTAAATCAGTTGATACCGAAATAAAATCTAACTCTTGAATTGAATCCTTGGATCCATCAGAAAAATTTAATCGCAATTCGATGGAATATGTTCCGACAAGCAAGTATTCGTGAGTAGCGTTCATTGTGGAACATGTATCTCCATCACCTAAAATCCATTCAACCGAAGAAGGAAGATCTGGAATCACATTAGAGAAATAGAAATTAATTTTATCTCCTAAAACAATATTCGTACAATTTGCTTCAATATACATGTGATGCGACCTATTTACTAATGGATATCGATCAAAATTATTAATTGCTCCAAAAAGAGGATATTCATCTTCTCCAATTCCATCACCGTTAGCATCGGAACCACCATAATCGTCCCAAAAATTCCCTTGAGTTCCTGAATCCCAAGCGTTGTTTCCCGAGCTCATCTCTTCCCTTGCGTTTTCAGTATTATTGACAAAATTATTTTTGGAGAATTCATTATGGACATTAAGATCATTTTCAATAAATACGCCCGTAATAGAATTATTTGCGATCAAATTGAATGTGAATGTATTTAATGTATTCGTTCCTTGCATGTAAATTCCGTATTTATTTCCTTCAATGAGGTTTTGAGATATCATGTCGTTTTGGTTGCTTGATTCGAAGTAAAGACCAGATTCTGAATTATTCTTGATATAATTCTGTGCTATATTGTTCTTAGTACAGTTATTGTGTATGATAATGCCATTCATTATATTGTTCTCAATATTATTTTTCAAAAGCAAATTAGCCGAGCAGTTAAAATCCAAGCAAATACCGTGTTTCTCATTGTACTTAATGCTATTATTCTGAAGCAAGTTATCGTTACAATGATCTAATAAAGATATTCCTTGTTCCCTATTGAAAGATACGATATTCCCTGTTAGGTTGTTTTTATTACAATAGTTATCCAAGACAATCCCATTTTCAAGATTATGAATTAACATGTTATGATCAATCGTATTTTCTGAACAACTTCCGTTCAAATAAATCCCAAAGATAGTATTATTGCTAACTAAGTTAAAACTGATATTGTTGTTTTTATTTGAAATTAGACTGATACCGTAAGAATTCAAAGAAGCGTTATTGTTTGATAATTGATTATCTCTTGTATTTTGTTTAAGCAAGATACCACACATTCCGTTGTTAACGATTTTATTGTTTTTAACATCAATATAGGAAGCGCCCCTCCCGAGAATTATGCCATTTTCACTATTTTCATTCACGGTATTATTTGTTATAAACTCATGAGTTTCATAAATGTTTATGAATATCCCGTTTTTGTTATTGCTAATATTATTGCTATTTATTACATTATTTCCACCATCAATAGACATGCCATAATTAGAATTGGCACTAATGTTGTTATTCTCAAAGGTATTCCTATAAGCAACCATTGTTCCAACTCCATCAGTATTGTGATGTATTTGGTTATCAGTAATATTATTATCGCAACAGAGATAACTTATATATAAACCCGAATTTTCGTTGTAACTTAAATTATTATGAGAAATATTAAAACGAGAGCTATATGACATCGTGATTCCAATAGAAGTGAAAGAAATGTTATTGTATAAAATGTCGTTCTCGTAGCATTCGTAAAATTGGAGCCCATTATAGATATTATGATAAAGTTTACTATTCTTTATCGTGGTAGTATTGGTATCCTTAGCGAAGATCCCATACCAGCCATTATTATTAGCCGTGATATTATCCATTATGATTTTATTAGAATTATACAGTGTAATGCCATTTTTAGAGTTATTGCTTGTTATAACATTTTTAATCGTATTATTGAAACACGAATACATGTATATTCCTATTGAACCGCTGGATACATTTATATCAGAAATGGTAGCTTCAGAGCAATTAAACAAAAGTATTTGTCCTGCATTGGTGAGATTTGAGTTATCCAAGCCTTTAGCGTCCATATAGAAGTAAATTGGTTTATCATTTACTTCGTTAGAAGTATTAAGTTTAATCGTCCTTAAAAAGTCTAAAGATCCACCTATACTAATGCCGTTTTTAAATAAATTATTATTAAAAACAGTCAGAGTTTCACAATTACTTGAAACCATTCCATAATCCTCATTTGCAGTTAAATTATTATTTGAGATTTGTATATTTTTAGAACTATATAATCCTAAACCTATGGTGTTTCCTGTAGCCGTGATATTCGAAATTTCTAAATTTTGACAAGAATAAATATAAATTCCACAATACGCGTTTGATATACTTAAATTGTTAATCATAGAGTTTGAACAATTAATCAATAGAAGTTGCCCTGGATCGGTAAAATTACTTGAACTTAATGCCATTTCGTCTACATGGTAATATATCGACTTGTTATTGATCTTGTTCGAAGTGTCAATGTTCCAAGTACGAAAGTTCTCGAGTCCGACCGAATAAAATTGTAAAGTTGAATTGATTAACTTGTTTTCCTTAAGAGTGGCATTGAACGAAGAAGAGAAAAATAATCCCATTCTACCTCCAATTATCGTGTTATTAAAAACAGTTATATTATTGCCGCTGACATGTATGCCTGAATTAATATTGTTTTGGAGTAAGTTTCCTGAAATACTTGTAAAACTACTAACTTCAATACCAAAATAATTTTCATATAAATAATTGTCGTAAATAGGATTGTTATTATCGCTTCCGATCAAAATGCCAGCTCCTTCTGAATTGTGGTGAATCTCATTCTTAAAAATCTTATTGTCCCCACATCTCGAATATAAATAAATTCCGTGATTCTTGTTATAACTAATGTTGTTTTCACTTATCGTGTTATTATTACAATCATTATAAAAATAAATCCCCCTGTTTGAGTCGTAACTATCTGAAACATCTTGAAAACATATCGTATTGTTCACAATGGAGTTGTTTAAGCAATGATAAAAAAAATATATTCCATAATCTCCGTTCTTTGAAATATAATTATCACTAAAACAATTTTCAATACAATATTGAGACATGTATATTCCAACCGCATTCCAGCTCACATTATTTCCCGAAACGATATTACTATCAGAATTGCGATATAGCTCGATTCCATAGACATTATTCGAAACGCTATTATTCAAAATTTTATTATTAGAGGCACCATCACTCAAATATATACCATTCATAAAATCTGTTATGGTGTTATTTAGGATGGTATTGTTATTGCTAATCCCCCCAATTTCTATGCCTCGATAAAATCCTTCGCCTTTAAAACAATTATTTTCAACTAATACATTTTCAGTATTTATTAATTCCAATGTTGCCCTCGTATCCGGTGAATTTCCCATAGAATTCAAGAAGATACAATTTCTAATTATTACATGTGCATTTAGATTTACGATTCTAAGGCAAAAAGATAATCCTTCAGAATCAAATAAATGATTTTCAATTAGATAAGGATCAGTTATTGTGCCATTTCCAGATACCCAATCGTAATTATTTTCTGCCCAAACCCAATCAGTGATAGTATATGCAATTGATTCGCGTAAAATCGAATCGTCTTCCTCGTTTTGGATTAGAGAATATTGATTAGGTAAATAAATGGAATTAATTGAAATATTAAAACAAATCAAAATGCATATAAGCAAAAATTGAGATGTATTTTTTCTTTTCCAGTACTTTAAATTGATGATTTTTTTCATTATTCTTACCTTTTATTAATATTAAAAAGATTTCAAATGTATTCTAAAGATCCATATTTCTAAATTATCTTTTATTTGGTTTAATTTAAAATCAATTGGTAGAAAAGTGGAATTTCTTAGCGTTAATATTAATTGATTTTTTTAAAAAAGAATTCTTGAAGAAAAAGATATTAGAAAGTATCATTACAAAGATTATTTATATTGAGGAAAATCTTCTCATGTAATCAATTACTTGATAATTAGGTATGATCCAATCTGCAGCTCCTCTATCGGCAGCAATTTTAGGCATTCCATAAAGAATACAGGTTTCTTTTGCTTCTGCTATCGTTTTACCACCGAAATTCTTTATTTTTAATAACCCCTCGACGCCATCAGCACCCATTCCAGTAAGTAAAACGCCTAATGTGTTTTGACCATATATTTTTGCTGCAGATTTAAATAGCACATCAACAGCAGGAATACAAAAGTTTACAGGCGCCCCAATAAATGTCCTTAATGTTGGCTTATTTCCCGTTAAAATTACTTCCATATGCATTCCACCTGGAGCTAAATACACCGTATTACCCTTAATAATTTCACCATTTTCGGGAATCTTAACCTTCAAGGAACAAATTTTATCCAAGGAATCGGAAAATTGTTCCATGAAGTCCTTATTCATGTGTTGTACTATTAATATGGGTAAGGGAAAATCTTTTGGTACAGAACTTAGAACGGATTTTAATGTTTTGGGACCTCCTACACTTGCTCCAATTACCACAACTCGATTTTTAACTACTGGTCTTTCGATTAAAGGGATTTCGTAAGTTTCAGGTGATTTAAGTTTTTCAACTAACGATTCAGGTATTATAACTAATTTATCTTGAATTGCATCGTGTTTATTAATCAATTCAATAAACGCTTCTCGACGCATTTGATAATTTTTATTAATTTTTGAGGCAATGAAAATCTTCTCAATGAGTTGTTCTCGATATTTCGGTAATTCTTCGTCCCATTTCCCTTTTGGTTTTTGGAGATAATCGACAGCTCCCAACAAAAGGGCTTGAACGGTGAAATCCAGAGAAGTTGGATCAAGGGATGAAAAAATAATCGTTGGAATGGGATAATGTTCAGATAAAAACTCAAAGGCTTCTAATCCATCCATTTCGGGCATTACTAAATCTAATATCAGCACATCAGGATTATATTTCCCCACCTTCTTTATGGCTTCTTTTCCGTTTCTTGCAGTAGCTACTATTTCGATTTCCTCGTGAGATTGAAGCATCTCAGATATAATTTTTCGTTGAAAAGCCGAATCTTCCGCTAATAATACTTTTATTACCATTACCTTTAGTCCTCTTCATAATTAATGAATGAAATTTGTTAAATACATTTTGCTTTACAAAATTTCAAAACTAATTTTTAAAAAAAAGTGAAAAAAATTAATCGTTTTCTTTAATCCTCATAGTTTTAAGAATTAAAAAGCTAAGAATAAAGAAAAAGGCCATTGATGTGAATGTTAAAATTATAATAATTGTATTTGACTTATTGTTACCAGTAAATATGAAAGCAAGAATAATATAAGCAATTGCGTTTCCAATAGAAAAAGTAAAATTAACAAATCCAAAATAGCTTCCAGAGAGTTTTGCAACGGATTCGTCAATATTAGAAAGATGTTCCATTTTAGCCGCTTCGGTTACTAATAAGGCCGTCAACGGGGTGGTAAACAATCTGAAAGCGTATATGGAACCTAACAAAGTCCCTATAGTAATAACAAATATAATTACCTTAATCGTAAACGATAAATCGTTTAATAAAAATATCATTATGCAAGATGAAGTAACGATGCTAATTAGGATGACCCATTTATATGAAAATATCAAACCTTTTCGTTTTATAACAGCAACCCATAGAAAATACCACGCAATTTTATTCGAAATTGATGTGATGATGTATATATAATAGTTATTTCCGTGAAAAAGCATTACAAAGTCCAAAAACGGAATAACGACGAATCCCATAATAGATCCAGCAATGCTGGTAAGCATGCTTATTGAAAATACTTTTCTAAATTCTTTATCTCTAGCGGGAATAGTCATGTGTTTGAAGGTTTCTTTAATACTTTTTTTCACAATTTGTTCATAGTGTATTTTTTTATGAAAAGATTCGTCAACAGAGAAAAAGGTAATAAGGATGCAAAAGACTCCAAATGATACCACGATTAAACTGATTATGGGCATCGCAAAAAGTAAGGTTTTTCCAGAGTAGGTCCACCAGCCAACATTTTGTGGATCAACAAGAACGCTTTTAACAATTAATGGTAAAATCATTCCTATTACCGAACCAATAATAGTTAATAAGGTCGTAATTGAATTCACGTCTTCTCGATTTTTCAAGGTTTGAGATTGCTCAGGTAGCATAGAAGCATGAGGACTAAGAATGGATTGACCTAGAACAAAGTTAATGAGGCCTATCAACCAAAAATATGCTCCAATAATACCAGTCATCGAACCATCCTGAGGATTTAGAACGGGAGGCATCCAAATTAAAACAGCGGTTATAGCCCATATAGGGAGTCCGTATAATAAAAAAGGTCGTCGTTTACCAAACCTCCCCGGTTTTTTATTATCAACGAGTATACCAAATATAATGGCGGAAATTGCAGCTATAACTTGCTGTGAGGAGAATGCTATTAATATAAAAAGTGAATCCACATTTACGGTGTAAATGTAATAATTTGTAATGAACACATTTATAAAAATCGAATTAAGAAATACGCCAAAATTTCCAATTACATAACCATATTTTTTTTTTCCGTGTAATTCCCGAGAAATGGCGTCTTTTTCCATTATAAAGAAAAGGAACAAACAATAAAGAATTTTTTTATTTATTTTAAATTTAAAGTTTTTTAAAAGAGATACAGATTATATCGTTTAATTTTTTACTCGTTATTAAGAATTAAAGCAAAATCAATAATTCCTTCTTATCTCTTTATCATATAAATGCAATTTTTCTCAATCGCTTAAATTAAAATTCCCTTCACAAATATACCAGATTAATTTATATATAAGGCAAAAAGTGAGTTATATAACGATAATAAATAAAAAATAAGAAATACTTATCATGTGGACACCAAAGGGAAAGTCTATAATAGTTTATAGAACCGAAGTTATATCAAGCAATATTGATAAATTATTCCATAGATTTGTAGAAATTTTAGAACACGCGAAGATATTTATGCCCCATGATATTCAAGTTGAAGATCAAGACATAACTATAGCAGAAGTTGGTCCAAGGGAACAATTTTCTACATTCTTCCTAACAAGTCACGACGAAAAAATTCGAATATCGTTTAAATTAATAGAAAATATTATAACTGTCGAAATGGATGCAAAAAGCAAGTCGATTAAGAAATATAAAAAACTTCTTACCCCTTACATCATCCGAAGCTTGAAAAAAGCTGTATCAGAGACAACTGAAATTTCACAGATCGCCTGAATCAATCGAAATTAATTTACACCCTTCTTTACTTCAAAACTAATTTAAATAAGGTTTAAAGATGATTTGAAAGAGGCTTAGATAAGGTAGCGAAATGATTGAAAATTTTATCGATAATTTTTACTGCACCCTCATCGTTTTCAATTAAAAAATAAGGACCTAAACCAATGTTTTCTTTTTCGTTTAAAAAAAAATGGATTATTTTATTATAGCGTACGATTGAGAACGAAAATCTATCGATGCTATCAATTATTTGGAATCTTTCTTTAATTCCTGATTTTTTAATAATATTATTCAATTCAACATTTTTACTCTCTTTTAGATCTTTAAGAATAGTTTTATCTGAGATCAAAGTCAGATTTAACTCTTCTAGTAATTTTTTTAACGAATCTCCATCGAGTGAAATTGTTTTAAAATTATTTCTTATAATTTCGATACCTAAAGCCAAACTATTCCAACCGAGTATTTTTAATTCAATAGGTTGTTTTCCTAGTTCTGATTCGATTTGCTTAAGTAATCTATTTGAAATGTTCATAAATTGCCATTGATTCGAGACAATTTGTATTCCCTTCATAAAAGGAACGAGTTTTTTTAATAATCTTGAAGGAATCGAATGAGCTTTGAGTCTGCCGAAAATAGCACTCATTTTAGTCAAAATTTCCAAATCATTAAGCGAATCGATAATATAACTACCGAAATTAGATAAATAATATCTTTTATTTATTTTGTACAGTAGTCGTGCATCGGACAGCTTTTTGAGGTGATCCTTTACAGTAGAAATCTTTTCTCCAATTAAATTTGCAGTATCTGATAAATTTATCCCTTGAGGTGTTTTTGCGTGAGTTTTTAAAATTTTAATCGCTATGGGATTCGAGTAAGAGTTTAATATTTCGTTCAAATCCATATTAATTTCCATACAGAGTAAATATCAATTCGAAATTATATTTATTACGGAATTTTCGCAATTTCGTTAATAATCCAAATTATTCGAAATATTCATTACTTGCGATAAGAGTAATGATTGTGCTTTAAGCTTTTTATTCAGGTTCCTACCGTAATATCTGGAATGACCAGCAATATAACTTAAGAATAAACAAGAATATATTAAAATTATAAGCATGAGATCAATTATTGCGAAATTTTGATGATATTGTCATATATAATAATGAATAAAATGAAATAAAGATGAAGCACGAAAAAGTATTATTATTAGGAGCAAGTGGATCAATGGGATTTGAGGCATTTAAAAACCTCTGGAAAAGAAGACATAGATATGATATAGTTTTACTTTTATTGCCAACGAAAAAAGAAAAAAAAATGTTTGCTCCATTTGAAAAAAAGATGGGTATAAAATCAATCCAGAATAAAGGAGTAGTTGAAGGTAACGGTTTTAAAATTGTTTGGGGCAACGCAATAAATTACTCCGATGTTCACGAAGCTTGTAAAGGTATTGATTGGTGTCTCAGCACAATGGCATTTATTTCTCCCGCTGCAGATCGAGACCCCGAAAAAGCCAAGAGTGTAAATGTAACGGCAATAAAAAACGTGATTAAAGCAATAGAATCACAACCTAATGGATCTCAGCATATAAAATTAATATATACAGGATCTGTTGCCCAAACAGGAGATCGTTTGGAAAAAATTCACATGGGAAGGGTTGGAGATCCCTTAAATCCTAGCGTTTTTGATTATTACGCAATAACTAAAATCATGGGTGAAAGGGCAGTAATCGAATCAAATATCAAGCATTGGGTTTCCTTGCGCCTTACTTTCATTATGATTCCTAATGTGTTTTCCTTATTGGATCCAATATTATTTCATCAGCCAATAAATACCTTTATGGAAAATATCACTGCTCGAGACGCTGGAAGGGGGCTAATAAATTGTTTGGACATTCCAGATGACTCAAATTTTTGGCGAAAAGTGTATAACATGTCAGGAGGTCCTTCGTGTCGAACAACCTTTTATGACTTTTTCAATAAGAACATGGAGATTTGCGGTTTAGGGAATATAGAGGAATTAACTGAAAGAAATTGGTTCGCTCTTCGAAATTTCCACATGCAATATTTTGAGGATAGTTTTATATTAAACGATTATATTCATCATTGGAGGGATTCGATGAACGATTATTACAAAATCCTCAAAAAAAATCGTCCACAATATCTTAAATTAATCTCAAAAATAATAAAACATTCAAAAACATTAAAAAAGATCGTTCAAAAAGCAACTTATGACCGCCTTAAAAAATTGGCAATGGAAAAATCAGGACCGTTATATTGGGTAAATACTAAGAATAATTTGAGGATCTCAGCATTTTTTAGAGATATCGAAACCTACAATTCCATTCCCAAATGGGGTATTGATATGCCTTCAATGGATCCAGAACCTGAATGGATGAGATTAAATCATGGTTATCAAGAGGATAAATTTAATTTAACAATAGAAGACTTAAATAAAGCAGCTCTATTTAGGGGAGGGCAATGTAATTCTATAATTTGGAACGGAAATATGTACTCGAAATTAACATGGCGATGCGCTTTTGGACACGAATTTTCGGCAAGACCATTTACGATTATTAAGGCAGGTCATTGGTGTCCTAAGTGTCTCCCTCCTCCTTGGAATAATGATGAACAAGCCAAATTGAATCCTTTCTTCGCCCAGGTTTGGCGAATCAATCACAGAGAGGATGAAAATAATTTTTATCCTCCAGATTGCTATTTAGATATAGTAATATAATTTAAATTATATAAATATCTTTAAAATATTATTTTATCATCAGATAAAATAATTAATTTAAA
>JAFGGO010000111.1 GCA_016930515.1 Promethearchaeota archaeon
ATTGATCGGTCCATCGCTCACGGAGACGTTGAATTGCCAGGCAGTAGCGTTGAAAACGGTATTGTTTGCGGGCGAGTTGATTCTAATCGATGGGTATTCTGCAATTCTTTGCGCGTAAATATCGATATCGGAACTTCCGCTCGTTCTCCAATCTTCCCACGCTATAATTGCACCTCCTGCCCCATCGCAAATAATTTCTGGTAACACTTGCCTATTTGTAGCATTACAAATGACGGTTCCATTATCGTTCCATTTTAAAACGCCGTAAAAATTGATCTTCTGAGCGTAAATGTCGTTGCTAATTCTATCATCTGACCAAGCGATAATTGCTCCACCCACCCCATCAGAAGTTATTTTCACGCTTTCTTGATCGCCATCTGCTCCACAGATCAGGGTTCCATTTTCACCCCATTGTATGATGCCAGCGGAATTGATCTTTTGGGCACAGATATCTTTATCTGTCGTATCTTTTCGATCTTCCCAAGCGATAATCGCTCCACCTTGACCATCGCTCGTTATGTCGTTGTATTTTTGCGTGCCTGTTTCGTTACTTAAAAGCGTTCCGTTTGCTTTCCATTGAATAGATCCACTTGAATTAATCCTTTGCGCATACACATCGGAATAACCGTCTCTAGCATCAAACCAGGTTATGATTGAGCCTCCCATCCCGTCGCTTACCAGTTTCGGATCATTTTGAGCGTTTAAAGCATTACAAATAAGCGTTCCATTTGTGATCCATTGAACAACTCCGTTTAAATTAATCTTTTGGGCAAAAATATCGTTATCAGTCCTTTGGTCTTGCCATGAGATAAAAAAGTTTCCAATGTTATCGCTTATAATTTGGAAGTCCAATTGATCTCCCGTTGCGTTACATATAACCGTTCCATTTGGAACCCATAGCAATTTCCCATCTGAATTGACTCTCTGAGCAATAATATCCACGCCCGTTACTTGTTCTTCAATATCGTCCCACCACGCAATAATTGCCCCTCCTTGACCATCACTCGTAATTTTAGGATTTGTTTGATGGGTACTTTTATTGCATATTACTGTTCCGTTCTCACCCCATTTAAGCTCTCCATTAAAATCAATTCTTTGAGCGTAAATGTCGTAATTTGTAATTCCTGAATTTCTACGATCCTCCCATGCCACAATCGCTCCCCCCTGACCGTCGCTCGTTATTTCGGGCGTTAATTGCTGATCGTCTGCTTTACATAATATTGTCCCGTTTTCGCCCCATTGAAGGTTTCCATTAGAATCGATCCTTTGAGCATAGATAGATTGACTTATAGTCCTACCGTCCTGCCAACACATAATTGCCCCTCCTTGACCATCGCTTGTAATTCTAACATGCTCTTGGTGACCCGTTGCGTTGCAGAGAAGCGTCCCGTTATCATTCCATAAAACGCTTTTAGAAGTTTTAAACATTTGGCAATGATCTAATTCTGAATTTTGACACGATGTATTAAACGAAACTTTGGGTAATAAAAAAATTGATATTACAATTAATACGATAAAAAAAAAAAAGTACTTTGGAAAATTTTTCATCGAATTCACTGGTTTTTTATAAAATTAATTTGAAAATGTTTATAAAATCAACATGATAGCAATGAAATTTAATTATATCTATTTATTGAGTGGATATATTTATGGGATATCTTAATTGAAATGGAGAAATATTGCTTTATTCTTCTATAACCGTGTTTTCATTAGAAACAAAAAAACTTTATATGGAAGTTAGAACTCATATCGCCATCGTTCGAAAATTAAAGGGATAAAGGTGCGAAGTTGACGAAAAAATTAAATGTTTCCTTCAAGGAGTTGTTGGAACAATCGGGAAAGTTAACCTTCCTGGTGGGCGCCGGCAAGTGGGAAATGCCGTGCCACCCTTGCTCTCGCTGGCCATCGCCACGGAAATAAAAAAAATCCTGACGATCTAATCGAAAATCAAGCATTGGTTGCCGTATCGGAAGGTATTATTAAGGAACCATTGAGAATTTCTTGCGCGATGGAAATTAACCTGCACATGTTAGTGGTCGTGAACCAATCCTCTTTTTTCTCAAGTTCGAAAAATCTTGATTCAAATTGTTCCGTAAGAAATTCACTCACGCGATCCTTGGAGACGCCAAACTTATTCGTTATCTCCTCGAAAAGTCGAAAATACGCACGCATTCTCTCTTTAAAACAGAGCTCTGGACGAGCACATTCGCAGGTGGCCAATTCAAGCTCGGTCAGTGGAGTGTCAATTTTTTTAAACATCCTCTCCTCCAAGGAGGCAAGAACCCTTTCTGCGAATTTTACGCCGATGTGTTCTATCCTTTTTTTGCGATATTCTAAAGGTGATGACAATTCTCCGTCCTTGACCTTGTAAAGACAGTGAAGCGATGCGATCACCATTTTTTTATCTTCATACGGTGCACGAAAAACGCTCACAAGAATTGCGTTGTTTGGAACCTGGTTTCCGGAATACTTTGGAATTATTAATCGAAATTCCTCGTCTTGTTCGGGAATCATTAAAATAACGGCATATTCCTCACCATCGATCTCCCATTGGTTGTTCCTGTTTAACCACGTGAAGTAATCTTTCAATTCAGTCGCGTCAAGAAAAACAAGCGTGATAAAAGGGGGCTCGTAATTCTGAAGAGATCTCCCCTCTTGATTAAGATGACCCTCTGAATCCATGGTAGTGTATGCCACGATTCTTTCTTTTGGGTTCTCGTACCAAGTCCCTTCCGAAGACGACATCGTATCAATGCAGCGAAAAATGGCGTTGATCTCATCAAGAAATAACTTAAAATCGCCGTGAGCGTCGCAATAATTCTCATTACATAAATTTTCGAGAATCTGACAAGAAGTCATTCCCTGATTGATCCAGTTGATTTTTTTATATCTCAAGTCAGCGAGCAACATTATTTCCTCGGAATGTTCTTCCAGGGCTTTATCCATATTGTTGTCATTATTATTGTTTTTCTGCATGATATCATCGCTTTTTTATTGCCCATTTCTCCGGGTTTTATACTCATAAGAGACGTGGATATAAAAATCTTAAGAGTGAATTGATTTGAATTGAGAAGCCAATTCTTATCATCACTCAAATATGTAGCATATTTTTTGTATTATTTTAATCGAGGCGAAATACTCTTGCAAGTGCTCTTCCTTCTTTCAACAATTCCATGTTTTGCTCAACGCTTTTCTTAAATTGATTGAATAACAAGTAATCCTCGAAACGTCCCGTTTTATTGTCGTACTTCCAACTCGGAACGTGTCCTCTCGGGTAAAATCCGACATCGTAAAATATTCTCTGGTGCACGGGTTCGTGAGCCGACAGGTAAATCTCGGCGTATCGGCATTTAAGCTTCGAAACCTGCTTGGAAAACGCCCGGGCGAGCACGAAAAGCTCTTCGTTGTTAAACGCTCGGTATTTCGCGTTTTCCATGTTGTTTACTCTTGGAGCGTGCACGAAAGACAAGCACGAATCGGTTCCCTTAATCAAAATCGAGTAGGTCTCGTACCCGAATTCGCCCGTGGACTTTTTCACTTGCGCTTTTCTTGTCAACGACTTTATCTTTTCGAAATTCAAGCTTAACAGATCGTCCCAAACCTCACAACGTCCAAGATCGTACTTTTCAGACGAATAATCGAAACATCTCACGGCTTCTGGGATTATTTGCGGGATTTTTTCTGATCTTAAATGGTAAAGCGCTCGCTCGTCGTAAGAAATCAATAAAACGTCCGATTCCACGTCGTCGTAAAACACGTCCTTGTTCGGTAGGAACGCCACGGGTCGAAATCCGGCGTGCCTCATGCAATACTGGCTTTTTGCGTGCGCCGTGCGACTTTCGCCGTACCAGCGAACGATTTTTCCCTCATGCTTGGCGTAGCACCACACAAGGGAGCCAAGAAACGCCTTGAGCACGTCCATCCTGCCGCAGTATTTCTTTTTAACCACGAAGCCCCTGGTGTATCCTTTTTTTTGCTTAAAATCAAGCACCACGGTAAAGCACCCGCAAAAGTCTCCCGTTATCGGGTCTTCGAAGGCGAAAAACTCCACGGCGCTTGACGTTATCAAGCCTTGGAGGTGGTGTGGATCCTCCATTTCTTTATACGGGTAGGTGCCCTCGTAAATGTCTTGATAGGTGGATATTATATCATCAACGTCTTCTACACGGGCTTTTCTTAACATGGGATTAAACTTGCCGTTTTGGGTCCTTTCAGGTATTTCGTAGAGAAATTTAAACCCTTCTTCAAGCACCATATCGAACTCAAGGCTGCGAAACCACGGGTAGAGGTCTAAAAAGTCGCCAGTAAAGTTGGAAAATGTGGGCTTTTTTAACTGGAAGGATTCCAAGCGCGTTTCGATAGTTGCCATTTCTCATCCTGTATTCGTTTGATAAACCTGTTATGTGGGTATATAATCGAACTTGATGCGAGGGTATTTAAACAAAAAAAGGATCATCCCTCGTAAATTACATCGCGTAAATTTTGAAAAAACCAGTAATTAAATTGTATATTGAGTTTTTAACGAGGAAAAATGTTATTCTCGTCGAGCATGATCGTTTTGTCGATGTTATTCCACGTTTTTAATCTCCTTCTAAAGGATCTCGTTTAAATATCCTTAAAACCCTTTTTTTTAATTCTGGATCGTTTTCGATCTTCCTTTGTATTGGGAGAATGAGGTTATAAAGAATGTCGTTCAAGGAAAAATTTCCGTCCTTGAAAGCGTCGGGATCTCTCGTTTCGTAAACGCGTTCTTTCAAGAACTTGTCAAACTCCCCTTTTTCCACGTGCGATTTAAGCATTCCAAGATAGAGAATATAATTTAGGGAGTTCATGAGTCCGGAATATCCAGTCAAACCCTCCGTGTTTACCATTATTGGAATGCATCCCTTGATTCCACTTAGGTACGCGTGGTCGATTTCTTCATTTTTTAAGCCCAAAAGTATCAATTCTCCTTTTAATTGTGTTTTTTTCAAGATA
The DNA here is from genome assembly GCA_016930515.1 of Promethearchaeota archaeon. GTDB lineage: Archaea > Asgardarchaeota > Lokiarchaeia > Sigyniarchaeales > SOKP01 > FT1-020. The sequence continues at coordinate 4,978 of JAFGGO010000111.1, forward strand.
TTTACAAAATTCTTCATCCACCACGCAACATTTGGCACTTTTGAACGAGGAACGCTCGTACTTTTACATTCTACGATAAAAAGATAATCTTTCACCCGAAAAGTGATGTCAGTTTCGATAAAATACCAACTATTTAACGCTTCGGGAAAGGTGATTTGTAATTCAATTGGTGTTTTTGGACAATCGCTTATGGTCGATTTCATGGAGCGATAATAATGAGATTCTAAAGGATCCTTGTCTTTATTCGTGAGAATCACCTTTTCGCACGGAAAGTAACCTTTAGTAAGACTGTGAACCCAATTCTCAAAAAGAGAGCCTTTCATTGACCTAAACGCTTTTTCCCTTTGTAAGGATTCCAAGTATTTCAATAACGCACGCCAAATCCAAAAGCATCCCGATACGATCTTTCCAGATCGATAATAAGCGCCATTAAATAAGAATTGGTGATATCCTCCAACAATTTCTTTTGCATCGAATCCTTCTGAAAAGCCAGGGAGCACGTCATGTCTATTGTCAAGACATAAATCGCTTAGAAAAGTTTCTACAAAATCTTGATTTCCAATCTTCCGTGCGAGAGTCTCTTTTATTTTGCTCCATTGAACTTTAAAAAAGGTCCGTCCTTCCGAGACTTTAAGGAGTTCGGCATAACAAATTAACGCTTGCTTGATCCGCGCTTGAATGGATGGAATCCTGTGCGAATAATAATCGCAAAGATCTTTCGTGATATCGTCAATAAAATCGCCATTCCCAAAGATTGGAACGCCAATGTTTTGGGTGCATTGATTTATCAGATCGTAGAGAGAGGGTAGTTCTGGAGAAACGTTTAAAAATATTGGTGGGCGCTGATGCTCGTAAGTCCGATAAAATTTCATCTTTAAGTCCTCTCGAGGGACGTATTCGTGCAAATGTTCAGTATTTTTATCAAAAATGTAGGGCAAAAATATAAATCTCTTTAAAAACAAGAAGGGGCGATTTTGAGTCATTTTTGCGTAAAGGGGATCAAAAGAAAGCTCGTGCAAGGGAAAAAAGTCAACCTTGAGTTTTAATTCTTCTATAAAATCTAAAGGAGCCTCTGGGTCAAGGATATTATATTGCAAGAACTTTTCGATTAGATTTACTTTCTTCTCGTCTTCTATCAGTTGTTCCATGAATTTCTTGGTACCAAAAGCAGTTAATTCATCGCAACTTTTAAACTTGAGGACAATGTAAAGTAAAAAACCGTAAAATTGTTCTGCTTCAGCACTAAATTTTTCTAAATCCTCATTTATTCTAAAACCTTCCCTCATTATTCCTGGAAAATAATTAAAAAGTATTGAAATATTCAAATGAAACCCTAAAACGCTTAAAACCGTCTTAGTATCTAATCTTAAGATATCAGAAATGAACTGATAAGTTGAAAAATTATGTTCCATCAGAATATCGCTTATCTTATTTGATGCTAAATTTTTTTCGTTCATGTCCTTTATATTAGATTACCTTACCCGTCTTTATTACCTATCTATCGGTTGGACTTCGATCAAGGGTACAATACCTAACATTTATTTGTTTTTTATTTTCGTCCATTCTTCACTGTAAAATTCCCTTAGATATTAAACGTGATTGTAAAATATTATCGTTGCTCTGATGATTTTATTTTCGCGAGTTTCATCTTAAAAGCGTCCCTCCAAGCGTTTTTCCTCGATCAAGGGCAAAACGCCCAATAGGAGCGTCAGGAACGAGGGCGATAATTCCGAAGAGGCGTTCGCCGTTAATTCGAGCGCTTTTTCTACCACGCCCTGAAAGTAGGCAAAAAGATCTCGCCCTTCGAGCAGGACCGATTCTAAGATGACCATCAAGGCCTTTTGACACCCCGCTTTCAAGCGCGAAAAGGCCGTCGAGAACAGGCTTATCGGAATTTCGAACAACGAAAGACCCGCAACGGCTTCGAACACGGCGTTTTCGCTCACGCCCGCCCGTTTGAGATAGTAATCGAACCACGCCTTGAAATCTATCTCGATTTCCTGGCTGTACCTTTGCTGGCACTCGGAACAGAAGTCCTCGCTTTCCGGGATCCGTTTCGAACACAGCAAGCATTCGTGCAAACCTAATTTTTCTAACACGTTCCTTTCGTTACCTCCAGTTCGTTTTTTTATTTATTACCCAAGTATTTAAACAAAAATTTTCTAAATAGAGACCTCCCTTTTTTCCCTTCTTCGGGCTCTTATCGGCCATTTCTTGGGCCTTCTTGCGAATCACCGTCGACTTTTTCATGGCCTCGATCGTGAGGTGTTTGCCGTGAAGCCGCGCAAACTTTTTGAACGCCTTTTTTACGGACTTTCCGTCGTGTAAGAGCAACCACTCGTCCATCTCGCCCTTTAAGACGCTCACGGGGCTCTTGTCTGCGAACCTTGCGATTCGATACCCGTTGGGAAGGC
>JAFGGO010000010.1 GCA_016930515.1 Promethearchaeota archaeon
CATTCATTAAATAAATTCATCAAAATAAGTGACATGAACCGATACGAGTAGAAGTAAATAAAAAACACCATATCCCATTTTCGTTAAGTTATAACTAACGCGAATTGGTCGTTCAAGCGCACTACTGTCATATCTTAGTCTTGCGATCGTAACTTTTTCAATTATAGGATTTATTTACTATATTGGAACAATAGCTCTTTATTCGTATTTCGCCCGTTATGAAGAAAAACACTAATTATTAGAATTTAAAGAAAAATATGAATACTACATGATGCATATATCACGCGGGATGGGTTTTCCAAAAAAAATAAAAAACGCAATAATTTGGACAATAACAGGCTCACAAAGTTGTAATGAAGATTTCAAAATTATTTTTTTTTATTTGAATTTTAACTCATTAAAGTTAAGTTTATAAGAAAAACAAATCTAAAAAGTGATATGGAAACATTCGATCTCGTAGTCATTGGTAGTGGCGCAGGACTGAGCGTCTTAAACACGGGTATTAACATGGGGCTTAAATGTGCGCTCGTCGAGAATTCGAAAATGGGTGGAACCTGTTTGAATAGAGGATGCATTCCTTCAAAAATCCTTGTTTACCCTGCGGATGTGATAAGGGAGGCAGAACACGCCCAAAAGGTGGGCTTGGAATTCATATTCAAGGATTTTGATTGGGACTTAATTTCCCAAAGAATGTGGAATCAAATCGATCAGAATAAAGAGATAGAAGAAGGGCTTTCAAATGTCCCTAACTTAAAGGTGTATCGCGGAAACGGCGAATTTACCGGAAAATATGGCATTCAAGTGCGAATGCAGGGTGAAGAAGAAGTCATAGAAAAATTTAATGGCAAGAGATTCGTAATTTCCTCGGGGGCTCGATCTTTTATTCCACCCATTAACAATTTGGACGAAGTTGGTTATGTAACCAGCGAGAGTTTTTTTGGGGATAAATTCCCGAAAAAACCATGGAAGAGTATGATTATGGTTGGAGGAGGTGTCATTGCTGCGGAATTTTCCCACATATTTTCCGCATTTGGCACGAATGTAACTATTGTCGAAATGCTCCCAAAACTTTTATCCACCGAAGAACCTGAAGTTAGCGACTTCGTAGAACAGAACTTTAAGAAACATATGGAGGTATACACGAACCACCGTGCGATCCACGCAGACATCAAGAAAGGGTACAAGCGTATTACCATAAAAGACCAAATAACTGGAGAAGAAGAGGAAATCGATGCCGAGGAAATTTTTATTGCTACAGGCTTGAAATCAAACGCAGATATCCTGAAAGTGGAGAATGCAGGCATCGAAACGGACGAACATGGTTGGATAAAAACGAACGAATATTTAGAAACAAGTGCGGAAAGTATTTGGTGCTTGGGCGACGCTAATGGAAAATATCAATTTAGACACAAAGCAAATTACGAGGCGGACATTTGTACTAACAATATTTTCGGGGAGGAAAAGAAGAAAGCGGATTACGCTTCAGTTCCTTGGGCCATATATACGCACCCACAGATCGGACATGTGGGCATGACTGAAGCCCAAGCAATTAAGGCGGGTCATAAAATTTACATAGCGAAACGACATTATTCCTTTGTTGCAAAAGGATACGCCATGGGATTCGAGGAGGGAAGCGATGACGACGGGTTCGTTAAGCTTGTAGTTGATAAGTCCTATCGAATCTTGGGAGCACATGTAGTGGGCCCTCACGCAGCGATTCTGGTCCAACCATTTGTTTACTTGATGAATTCGGGTTTCTCGTGCAATTTTATGGACGATGAATCGGATGAGCACATCCCGAGAGTAGCGAGTGCCTGTCCCGAAGGAGGGACTTTTATGCCAATCTACCATTCAATGGTCATCCATCCCTCGTTAAACGAGGTCACAGGATGGGCAATTGGAGCTCTTCGTCCAGTTAACATAAAAACCAAACCCCATCACTATTATCCTTACTAATTTTGGATTTATCTAAAGTCTTATATAAGTTAAGAATTAAAATAGATTATAATAATTTTTAGAATTTTTCTGTAATATTCTTGAAGCATTAAAAAAAAATTTAACAGGAGTATAATAAAGAGACTGATGAGTAGATGAGTAAATTTAAAATGATAAGATATAAGAAATGGGCCTTAGCATTTATTTTCACATGCTTATTATTAATCATAATTGTCGTTATAGAATCTTTAATGATCCCCCGCACACGTTTCTTTCAAATATCTACGGGAGACATCATTCTTGATGGATGCGTGTTATTTTTCTTGCTTTCTGCACTCTCCACCATTGCTGCACCACTTTTTGGTTATTTGACAGGTCCACTCTTCCTTCTCTTCCATAAAAAAACTATAGGTCGAAAAATGATATATGGAGTGAGGAGTAAGCCAAATTCTCAAAAATTCAATAAAATCTTCAGAAAACTACTCTTTCCTTCACTCATGACAATGAATTTTGCTTTTATCTTATTTGATAATCAGAATTTAAGCGAATTAATTGTTTATGGATCAATTTCGAATTCTATAAAACCCATCTTCGTTCTTTTGTGGTTGTTGCCATGGCTTTCGATGGTAGCAATAAGTCTTTTTTCGGGATCTTATTTCTTAAACGACGCAGGAATTATTTATTCGAATAAGAATATTGTAAGAGAATTTTCCAATCCAGTAGAGGTACGAAGTGTGGGCAATTGGTACATGCAATTTTTAAAAGGATATGCAGGTATAGCAGTATTAATTAATTATTATCAGTTTATCTTTGGATTCGCATCCAATCTTTCCACAGACCCAAATTCTATTGGTATTTACATTATGTATCTGATTTTCTGGCCTTTATTACCTTTCATATTGGCTTTTCTGATGATACCCGCAGCGATTGTTCTAGATGCGACCTATAATAAGCGAACGAAGTTTATGATTAAGTACGCAAGCAAGTTGGGAATGAATTCAATGATAGATAATCCCTTAGATTTACAATAAAAATCCTCTTTTTTTCTTTCTTTTTTAATGTTTTCAACCATTCTTTTCTTAATATTAGAATAATATACATAAATAGATCCACTATTAATCCTTAAAAAAGAGAAATCTTCTGGGATCCTGAATCTGGAGAAAAAAAAGAACTCAAATTCAAAATAATCATGCTAAGTTCCTGATCGAAAAAGAATGAAAATGAGATAAAAGACTTGAGATTGGAGTTATGGTTCATTCAAAAAACTGCTATGGTGGCGTCTAGAGGATCACATAAAGACGACGTAATATGATTGCTAGCAGTTAAAGGATCGAAGCGAGACTTTTCCTTCGGAATCTTACCAAAGAAAGATAAAAAAGATAAAAAAAACCGCGTGAACATTAAGGATTTTTATTTAATAAGAAACTAAAAAGATTATATCGTTTCAAGTTGCTTATAATAAATTCTCAAGGTCTCAAGATCGTCGTTTTTAATCAAGTCAAATATGACTTTTTTGAGCTGTAATGGTGTGAATTGTTCGAGTTGGTTTTGGATTTTTTGAATGATTAGGTGTTTTTGTTTTAAATCTTCTAAATTCATATTTTTTACTAACATTTAGAATCCTTCTAATATATCAATACCAATAACATCATACTTCTAAATATACAATTATGGCTTTTATACATAAAAGTCTAATCTTTATACTATATAAATTATTTATAAGCATTACATGAAAAAATCCAATTAACCTTAAAATTGTGAATTTAATTAAATGTATTAAGATGTGGTTTAAATTTTGGACTCATGAAGTTTTTAATATTTTTCAAATAATTTAGTCATATAATGATTGCTAAAACTTCCAATTTAGGTTATTTGAAGAATTTTTTTTCCAACATCGATTCTTACATTACAAGAGCTATTTACTCTTCGATCTTAAAGAAACCGAGCAGTTATCACTCTATGGTGCGTTTGGCAAGAACTTATTTAAGCGCGCGGACCGTTAGAGCGAGCCTCCTCGTCGAGGGAGTAAAGGTCCCACCAATCCTGATTTTGGGCGTCACTTCCTCGTGCAATCTCTCCTGCAAAGGGTGTTACGCCGCTGCAACAGGTACCTTGGCCCCTTGCATGAAAAATAAATCACTTTCTTTAAAGGAATGGGAAGAAATAATAAATCAAGCTACTGAGCTCGGTGTTTTTGGATTCATCATTGCGGGAGGTGAACCCTTCTTAGTCCAAGATGTTTTATCGATTTGTACTTCATTCAAGGACAGAATTTTTGCATTTTTTACAAACGGTACAATGCTTAAAACCAAAGATCTCAAAAGGCTTAAAAAGCTTCACAATGCTATTATCATGGTCAGTATAGAAGGTGATCAAGAATTAACAAACCAAAGGCGGGGACATGGAGTTTATGAAAAAGCAATTTCATTAATCTCATCTTTAAATAAAAACAAAATTATGAGTGGGGTTTCAATCACAATTAATAAACTCAATTATCGGTATTGGATGCAACAAAAAAATCTCGACGATTTAATTTCTAACGGTATAAAACTCGCATTTTTCCTGGAATATGTGCCAGTTGAAAATGATTCAACATTAATGTTATCCAACGAAGAAAGAAAGGAATTCAGGGATATAATTCTAAGATATCGCCGAAAAAATAAAATATTAATTCTTCATTCACCTGGCGATGAAGAGCTCAAGGGAGGATGCGTCTCAGCAGGTAGAAGTTTTGCTTATATAACTCCAAGGGGGGATTTAACGCCTTGTCCTGTTTCAAACATAGCAACACATAATTTAAAAACATCTTCTCTCAAGGAAGGTTTGGGAAGTCCATTATTCAGTATCATCAGGGAACAGGATTACTTGCTAGAAACAGAGAATTCTCCATGCGCGTTATTTTCCCATAAGAAAGAAGTCGACGAGATCCTAAAGAAAGTCAATGGATATTATACATGTTCATAATATAATATTTTTTTATTTCATAGTTTATTGATTAAAAAAAGAAAAAAATGAAAATATTTAATCTATTTTAACATCCACGGTGTGGAATTTTTCCTCTAAAAAGGGTACCTCCACTCTTAAAAGACCGTTTTTATAAGTCGAATGAGCTTTTTCAGCAGCAACGGGGCAACACAATCCATATCCCCCAACATATCTAACATCGTCAGATTCACCTGTAACAAACACGGTCTCTTCGTTCATTCTTAATTTAATTGTATCTTTTTCAACTCCAGGGAGCACGATCTCTATAATAGTATAGAGATCGTCTTCTGAGGTCCAAGAGCACATTTCTGGAGCAAGTACCGGCTTTTTGGATTCTATTTCGGTTTTTATTTTATTTTCTTCAGTAGTTTCTGTCATATTTTAATCACTAACAAAGAGTTATTATCTAATTATTAATAAAAAAGGAGATATTTATAGGTACCTTCAATGAATTGTTA
>JAFGGO010000112.1 GCA_016930515.1 Promethearchaeota archaeon
CTATTAAGTGATTAATCAATACGATTAAGTATTACGATGATAAAAAATGGTAGAAAATTTACAGTTCATCTATAAAGAAGAATATTGGTTTATCAGTGCCTTTTTAAAAACTTCAAATCGTTCAGACGATAAAAAAACATCCGTAATAAACGGTCTTAAAAAAAGCAAGGAAATAGAAGAACTTTTAAGAAAAAAGCTTAATACTTTAAAGGATAATGACATTTTCAGAAAAGACTTAAAAGACGAGATTCTTGAATTGGCCCGAAACATTTCCTTGAGTTGTTCTTGGAAAGCTTACATGACGAACTTTCCTTATAACGACGAGAATAGCGAACGCAGTTACGATACATTAGGTTTCTTTCAATTTGATGTGGAATATTACAAGAACGACCCGAATAAAAAACAATCGATACGTCCAATACTCATCCAACAGATCCCCTACATAGTTTTAAACGAGCTAAAATCCTTTGCAAATAGGGAAGAAAACAAGGGAATATTATTTGACACCGAGAGCCCAATTTATGTGTTTGTCACTTCTGATAAAACCACCCCCGCTGAAATTAGCTGGAATCCTCAGAACATTGATAAATACAAGAAAGTCATATCATACTGGACGGAAGTTTATTCCGGTCAATGGGAGGATTATTCAGTAACACTTTACGATAAAAGAACAGAAAATAACTTGTCAAACCGACTTTCAGAGCTCCATTTCATTAGAAGGAACTCAGGTTTCATTTACATGGCAGAACAGAATTACATTGATTTTTTCGAATCTTATATGAAGAAATGGGTTTTAGATCCTACACCAAAAATAAGAGCCGTGTTGTTTGCTTTTAGAACGATTAACGAATCCTTAGACCTGCTGTTCTTAAAAACAAATTCGGATGTTTTCATGAATTTAGAAACGATAGAGAAAAAGATCAAGAACCTACGCCTTTTACGTGGTTTAATCCAAACACAGTTAAGCGCCATATATAACGAATTAGATTACAATCGAAGACAACATTACACGAGTGTTTTAAATCACCTCATTCAGGAATTTGGCTTGAAAAACATTGAAACGCGTGTGAATGAGAAATTTACAACGATATACGACGCGATGGAAGAGTTATACCTCAAGAAAAACGAGGAAAACCAGAAGAGGACCGAAAAAGGATTAAACCTATTGAATTTATTGTTTGGAGCGGGTGTTTTAGCAGATTTAGTAGGAGTTCTCATGATCGCTCTAACATGGGGTGAAGGAAATCCGGGAGCAATAGCTTTAAACGCAATAGTAGGTGTATTTATCATTGCAATTCTCGTAGCAACAATCGCGGTTAATGTACGCTTGAAGTTTAAAATCAAAGAGGAAAACATCGGGAAAACAGTGGATGCCGTAATAGAAGATGGTAAGGGTAATGTAGTTTTAATTAAAAGAAAATATCCACCATTCAAGGATTATCTAGCACTTCCAGGAGGATTTATCGAAAAGGGAGAAACACCACAGAAGGCTCTATTAAGAGAAGTGAAAGAAGAAACGAACTTAACGGTAAGAATCGTTGAGAAAATCGGCCTTTACGACGATGAAGGTAGAGATCCCCGTGGTATTGTTCATTCTACAGCCTTTAAGTGCAAAATCGTAGGAGAAGTATCCGACATGAAAAGCGGAGACGATTCACAACAAGTAGGCTTATATTCAATAAACCAATTAAAGAACAAGAACCTTGCGTTCGATCACAAAAAAATTCTCAAAGACGCTGGTCTTTAAATTAAAACCTAATTCTTTTTTATCATTCTTAATTTTTTAAACTATAAATATTAGTTTTATGATGATCTAAATCATACAACACTTAAGAACATACTAAGGGACGAAAATAAGAATGAGTTTAACGCCGTTAATAATGGAAAGTCCCGTTAATGGGAAAAAACCTCAAATACACGAGTCCGTGTTTATTGCTCCAACAGCCACGATTATTGGAGACGTTGTGATCGGAAAAGGATCAAACATATGGTTTGGCGCCGTTCTAAGGGGAGATTGGTGCAAGATTGTAATTGGAAAAAACACGAGCATCCAGGAAAATGTCACAGTTCACTCTGAGAGAAATACGACGGTTATTATCGGTTCGGATTGCATTGTTGGGCATCACGCCATGGTTCACGGACCGTGTGTCGTCGAAGACGGATGCCTCGTGGGAATTGGCTCAAATCTCTTACATAATTCCTTGCTTGGTAAGGGTTCGCTTCTTGCGGCAGGTGCTGTCCTCGTCAACAAGCAAATTCCTCCTAGAAGTTTGGTAGTTGGAGTGCCCGCCGAAATTAAAAAAAAATTCCCTGACGAAAGCCCTTTGAAAGGAGAAGAAACTTCGGGAGAATATGTTGAAAATGGCATATTTTTCAAGAAATATTTTGAAAAATAAGTTATTATCTAATTTATTTTATCAACAAAAGGATTTTTAGAATTAAGATCCTATAGGAATTTTCTTAACACGACATCATTTCTTCTGAGAAATAAAGCAGATATTTTGTTAATTTTCTTGAATATCGTTATGCATAGACTTAAATTTTCTTAATTCATATTTGTATAAAAATGAATTAATTAAATAGTGAACCCCAATGCTGCAATTTTACGACAATTACATTAATATTCTAATTCTTTTACCCTTATGTCTTGTATTTTTAATCGTTTTTTCTTATTTCATTCTTAATAAACAGTTTAAATCTGTAGAATTCAGAGTTGCAATAATATTAAGCGTATTACCAATAATAATTGCAGAACTTGCTTTCCTTCAGATTGGTGTATTTCAAAATTCGATCCTTAGCGCTTTTATCTTGTATTGTTTAGGGATAATTATTTCATTATTTGATATTTATTATGCTACTAAGATTATACGAAACCAGAGACAAGAGCTCGATGCAAGATCAGCTAGATTGAAGGATGTGATGAATAAGGCAACAGATAATTCGGTTAATGTTTCAAACATTGCTACCGAACTTGCGGCAAGTTCGAGCGAGGTAAACGCAGCTTCAGAGGAAATATCGTCCACAACCCAACTTGCTTCAATGAATGTTGCACAACAATCAGCTTCATTGCTTGAAATTAAAAATATAATGAAACAGATTTTTGATTTTTCGAATGAGGTGATAAAGTCCTCGAAACAAATTAACCAAATTATGGGTTTAATCGTTTCTATCTCGGAGCAAACCAACCTGCTTGCGCTTAACGCAAGTATAGAAGCAGGAAGGGCCGGTGAACAAGGGAGGGGATTTGCGGTTGTTGCTGACGAGGTGAGAAAACTTGCAGAAGAATCAAAAAACGCCGTAGGAAAAACGGGATCTCAAATTGAAACAATTCTCGCTCAACTTGCCAATACAGGGGATTTAATCAACATAATAACTGAAAGAATAGAAAATGTTTCTAATTTATCCGAAGAGAGCGCACAAGCAATGGAAGGTATCTCGGCGTCGGCAGAAGAACAAACCGCTTCAATGCAAGAGATCTCAGCCACGGCTAGCAGGCTTGGATCACTCGCAGAAGATCTGAAAAGCACGCTCACAAAATTTAAGTGATTCAAGAATAATAAAGAAAATTTCCTAAGAACAAAAGAAAGAAAAGATTTTTTTATTCCAAGAGCTCGTCGATGAGGTCCGCTGAAATGGATGACATCTCACCGAAAGTCATAGCGTCTTGGAGGTTTCCGTCGATGGAAAGATCGCCTGACATGTACGCCGAAGTCGCTTCTAATTCACCAGATAAGATCAATACCATCTTTTCCGCCATTGCGCTCATAGTCACGGTAACATCAGAACCCTCCCCTTCTCCGAACTCAAACTTGTTCGAAGGAGCGGAAATCCAAAATTTCATATCGCCGTCTTTAAATTTCAATACGATTTGCATGCACAAACTCGTGTCTTCCGCTAATTCTTGCAGGTCTTCGTCTTCTTCCGATAATTGCTTGAAGACGGTAAAGACCGTGGAGATAAAATCCCTTGCAACCTCTCGATTAATCGACTCAGGTTTTAATGGATTTTGTCGCCATACCTTCAATTTTGCTATCAAGTCTTGATCAACCAATCTTTCCAACCTTTGTTTGATTTAAATATTTAAATTATATATTTTTAATACTCATATATAGATAATTTGTATTAAAAAAGGATTTCCTTTTCTTTCTTTCGATTTACTTAAGTAAAAAAAGAAAGGATATAAAACAAAAAAGACTAAAATTTAAACTCATGACTCTAAACTCATTATGAATTTTTCCAAACGCGAGCGCGTGCTTTGCGCTTTAGAGCTCCATGGAGAACCGGACAAAATTCCCATTCACAATTCGGGTTTTGAGAAAACAGCTTCTTCCTATCAAGCATTCTTGAAATCGAAGGAATATCCGGAAGATAAAATTGGTTTAAAAGCAAATCAAGAGCGATATTTTGGTCTTACAGAGCGTGAACTTGCAGAAATCAGGTTTTGGAACGCCGATTGCCAAGAAATGGACCCTTTTGGCGATAAATTAATCTCGAAAACAATATCCAATCCTCAAGGACATCCCGGATTAGAGTTGAATCCTCTAAACGGTAAACTCTACGCCTTCAAACCACAAGTAGATACAGGAATACTCTATAGGTGGTATATCGACGGATATTTCAAGACGCCCGAAGCGCTGCGCGAGTGTTGGGATCGTTACGGCAAACCCTTTGACTATATTAAAGACGAAATTAATTATTCTTCTAAAATTTGGAATGATTATGTTGATTTTCTATCCCCCCATGTATATCCTATGGCTCGTTTAGGCGTTGCCATGCACGAGGCACTCTTTGAAGGGATGACCATAGCACGAGCAGTTTATTACATGCGAAAGAATCCGTCCTTTGTTCACGAGGTCATGGCAGAATATCTCAAGGTGAATCTTGAACTTATCAAGCGGCTTGATGAGGTTGGAGTCGACATTGTTTTCTATTACGACGATCTAGGATATAAGGGCAGTTCAATTTTTTCGCTCGAGCATTTTCGGACATTCATCCTCCCATATTACAAAAAACTATATGAGGAGTGTAAAAAAAGAAGCATGTTTATCGTTCAGCATTCATGCGGATACATCGACGAGTTTCTGCCAGATATGACAAGTGCAGGCCTGAATTGCATTCAAGCCCTGGAACCTGCTGCGGGCGTGAATTTAAAAGTCTTAAAGGAATCGTTAGGCGATAAGCTCGCTTTCATGGGCGGAATCGATGCGACTCATGCGCTTAATTTCGGGACCTCCAAAGAAATCGAGTCTGAGGTAAAAAAAAGAATACACGAAACCGCTCATGGGGGAGGTTACATTGCGGGTCTCAGCCACAACGTTTTAAACGCACCTTGGAATAACATTCTTATCTATCGAGCGGCATTAGAAAAATTTAGGAAGTATCCCTTGACTGTTTAAAATGATCTATTTCTACTTAAATAGTTCATATTTCACGAAAATATTATCATTTAAGACTCATTGAAGTGTCGTACTATCTCTAAGTCTTACTTTTAAAAAAAGAATGTTCGTGTCATCATCATCACGAACAATCTTTGGATTCATTTCAAGGTAATCATAAACCTTAAGAGAAAAAATATTATGGCGTTATCGAGCCTTATCTCAATTTATTTTTAGGCTACTAAAAACAACAGGTATTAATTTGAGTTCGCCGCATGGTTTTGCCTTGTCTTAAAAGGGTTGATTTAACTGCAGATGCAATCATCAGCCTTCTCTATTTCCACCACATTGAAAGAGAGATCCAAGAGATTAACCATCAACAGCTTGTTTTCAAGATTGGGGAGACCTAAAGCCGTCTTGATGACCTCAAGAGCTTCTAGTGTACCAAGGATCCCTGGCGTCACCCCTATTACGGGTAAGGGATCTGCAGAAATGTTTGGCGTTTCTGTTGAAGGCGAAAAAACGCACTGATAGCAAGCACTCTTTTTTGGGTTTACTGTTATGATTTGACCGTAAAAGTCCTTTATGCCCGCAATCACGCTTTTGATATTGTGTTCTACAGAAACCTGATTAACCAAAAACTTCGTGTTGAGGTTATCGCTACAATCGACTATGAAATCTTGATCCTTGAGATACTTTTGTATCGAATTCTCATCCACATATTCCTTGTGAGCATTGATCTTTACTGTTGAATTGAGACCTAATAAAGTGTCTCTTGCAATGTCTACCTTGGGCTTGCCCACTTGTCGTTCGCTATAGAGCACTTGTCTTTGGAGGTTCGATAAAGACACGACATCGTTATCAACGATCGTAAGCTCTTTAATTCCTGCAGCCACCAAATACATTGCAAAAGGTGATCCAAGACCTCCAGCTCCAATCTGCAGTACTTTAACTTCCGATAAGCGTTCTTGACCGCTCTCTCCGATCGAGGGCGATAAGATTTGTCGTGAATATCGTATTTTCTGGTCTTTTGTCAACACTTTTTTTTTCCTTTTTTGTTTATTCCTCTCTTATTTTTAGGATGAATTCCTCCAATTCTATGAGAATAAGTCCGAGGTTTATATCGAGATGCAATAGACTCGCAACAATCAATCTTTCGTTAATGCCTAATATAACTATTTGGTAATTCTCAAATTCCACCGTGATATTTTTAATTTCAGGGTTTGTAAAGGATTCAACGGCCGTTTCGATCCCGTTGTATAATGTTGCTGCCATCGCTCCAAACTTGCGGTCGTCGAGGTCTAAAGGTAAATTAGAAGTAACTAAAATTCCGTTCCGATTTACAATAACGGTTCCGATAATGTCGCTTCCAAATTGTTCCAACCGGGCGAGTTCCTCGGTTATTTTTTCGATGTTTTCAGCAATCATGGCATTATTTGATCGTATATGATAGAAAATAAGAGAGATATATATAATAACTTTTACGCATCAATCCTAGAATCGTGCGAATTAAACAAGTTTATTCTTTTTTTATTACTTCTTCAACAAAACGATCGATTAAGTGGCGTGCAATGCTTATTTTTGAAGGAATTTTTGGTAATTCTTCGATTTTGAACCACCTTGCAGTTGTTATTTCCCGACCGTCCGGAGTGATATCTCCACTATCAAAGTCGGCTGTAAAACCAATCATCAACGAGTTAGGAAACGGCCAAGGTTGACTTGCCACATATTTTATATTCTTTATTTCAATTCCAACCTCTTCATTTACTTCTCTTTTGACCGCATCTTCTAAATTTTCTCCAGGATTGACGAAACCTGCGATGACACTATAGAGATCTTTAGGAAATTTGGCGTTGTGAGCAAGTAAAATTTTATCTCCCTTTTTCACGGAAACGATTATCGAAGGAGACACACGAGGATAATCTAAATATCCACAAGAAGGACATTTCTTTGCATATTGAAAAGAACTCAAGAACACTTCTGAGCCACATCGTCCACAGTAACCTGATTTTTGATACCAATCAACGAGTTCAAACGCAATCGAGGCGATTTGCCACATGTTTTTATCTACTAAGAGCGCTAATTCACGCAAGTCAACGAAAGAAAATCGAACATTCTCTTCAAAATTCAAATCGTTCATAAATTCTTTCGAGTCAAGAACACCGGTAAAACAAGATTCTCCTTTTAACATTCCAAACGAGATGTAAAAATTCGTGAAAGACTTAATATCTGGACCTTCTGAACTATTATTTTTTATAAATAGTTCAGAGTTAAAATATGGAATGGATGTACTAGAACTTTCGGTTTTAATCAGTAATTTATTTTGATAAAATAAAAATCCCCAATTTTTTTGTTCTAAAGAATTTTTTCGTAATATTTCTGAAAATGTAAATTGATTTAGCATAGAAAAATAAACTCCAATTATATGGATTTTTTTAAGAAATAATAATAATTGTTTGAAAAGAAATAGTTTTTTCTGTTTATTTAGGTTACCGTAGATTACCTGTAAAAACCCTTGTTTCCATCAAAAGGTCTGCATCTGTTTCTCCAACCAGGTTGTCTTATTTTTGCAGTTACTCCAAAACCACAGTAAGCACATTCTCCTTTCGATCTGTGATACGAATGGTGTCCACATCTCCTGCAGGTTTTATGCGACGCTGCCTTGTTCTTTTTCCCCTTACTTGGCGTTCCTTTTCCCATCTAATCAACTCCTTAAAAATCATCTATTTCTTGTCGGTGCATTAATTTTTCCTCATCAACATCTTCCATTTCGGATGATAGGATGATCTTTTCTCGGTCTTGTCCGATGAATATGATTGAGGCACCCCTGATCATTACCGTCCCCAAGTCCTTGCTTCGTTTTCCACCCCTTCCAAAGTAGATTTCCTTGGCATCCTTTACCACGAGGTTCATATAGTTATCAAAACGAACTAACTTGCCTGTGAGGTAAGTATTCCAAATCTTCAATTTTATTCGTACTTCGGGTTTCAAAATTGCTTTTGAAAGGGTCCTTGAAATTGTTGGTTGAGACATAATAATCAAGATCTAATTTATAACCTTAAAAGTGAAGAAAAAAATAAATACTTTACTAATCTGGGCTAAATGTTCGAATGTTTATATTTTATTATAGATAGGATGGTTTATTTAATAAGTATTTAAATAAAATTTTTAACATTTCAATGATATAAAAATCTTAAATCGAATGATTATTCATGGATCGTTCAATTACACTACTTGATTTGAATTAAAATGGGGAGAAGAGCTGGGAGAAGATGGGTCACTTACCCACCAAATAATTCATATTTTTCGGATACTAAACCAGCGGAAGAAAGTATAGTCCTGACGATGGCTGAATTCGAAGCCTTGCGCTTAAAACATTACATCAACCTTAATCAACAAGATGCGGCTAAAAAAATGGTCATTAGTCAACCTACATTTTCTCGCGTTTTAGAGCGAGCGCATCAGAAACTTACACAAGCTTTAATTGAAGGTAAGAGTATTAAGGTGTATGGAGGAAATTATAGTTTTAGAAAGGCTTTTTTGGGATATGGATGCTTGGATTGCAATCACGAGTGGGAAGACAAACACGCTTCGAAAGAAAAAAAAGTGGATTGCCCGAAATGCCAATCAGATAATGTTTATTATTTAGTAAAAGAAATAATATAAAGAATTTTAAAAAAATTTAACATTCTAATTACACTGAGCGCCCTCGGCGTGTCCACCGCCACCACAACTTGGGCCTCCCAAGGGTTTTAACTTTCCCTGCAATAGAAGTTCAATATTTTGATTAATGCTTCCTTCTACACCTTGGTATAAATTAATACCCATCTGTAAAAATCCCATAAAAGGCCTTCCACCAATGCCACCAACAATCATATCAGTCACATTCCTGTTTTTCATATTGATGACGGGTTCCATGCATCCCGAATGACCCATATTCTGTAAGGAAAACGCTTTTTGTAGCGTGTTATCGTCGAGTAATTCTACCCCCACAAAATATTCGCAATGTCCAAAATGAGCCGATATATTGTCCGATAAATCCGGACCAACCGATGGTATTCCAATTATTCTTGCCATTTTTTTCTCTTCTTAGCGTTTGAATTATGTTTGTATTAATTATTCAAATTAAGGCTCGTATTTTAATTTTAATTTTATAAATTAAAGAGTTCCTTGAATATTAATTCATAATATTTAACCCATATATTTAAAAAGTAGTTATCAAAAAAGTGAATAATCTTTAAAAAGAGCGAGTAAAATCCTTAAGAATCAGTATTTGACCATAAAATTTTTTTTAAATTCTCGTATATTTTATTAATTGCAATACTTGCTTTTGATTCAGGATCGTGATCTATTACTGCTTCGGCAAAAGACATCGCTTTAGGAATCGATAAATCGTAGGGAATTTTCCCAATTACCTCATAACCAGTATCTTTTATGAAAGCATTAAAACTTTCTTGAAAAGAGCTCTTTAAATCGTGCTTGTTAATGACAATTCCAAAAGGAATTTTAAATTGTTGGACGACTTCAATAGCTCTAAGAAGATCGTGTAAACCCGAAGGTGTTGGCTCGGTAATCAAAATTACGTAATCCAAACCCGTTATCGTTGCGATTACGGGGCATCCAATTCCAGGTGGACCATCAATTATGGTTAAATTTGATAGATCATTTTCTTCTAAATTATTTGCGTGATCCTTTATTTCTGATACTAATTTTCCAGAAGTCGTGCTTCCCAGCCTTGTCTTGCCATATACAAACGGTTTATTTAATTTAGTTTTGTAGGTAATTATTTCTCCACTTTTTACGGGAAGAACCTTAAAGGCGTGTTCGGGACACAGAACCTTACAAGCACCACATCCTTCGCACGCTAGAAAATCCAATATCGGAATTTCAAGGTTTTCATTCCATTTTATAGCATTAAACTCGCAAAAAATTTCATCAACGCACTTCTTGCAATGTACACATTTTTCTATCAAGAATTCCGCTTTGAGAGTCGTATAGGTAGATCTCGTCTTGATATCGGATTCTAATGGAGCAGGCATGATGAGTGCCAGATTAGGAGCATCAACATCGCAATCGAGAACGATTGGATCGATCGAATCTTCTCTTGAAGCCAAACTTACTAAAGAAGCGGTGAGCGAGGTCTTCCCAACGCCTCCCTTGCCAGATATAACCGCTATTGATTGTTTTTTCATCTTTATTCATCACCTATTATCTTTCTCGTGAATCCATTCTTTTAATTTATCGTATATCTTTAAAAACGACGCATATGCGCCTCCATCCTTAGAATAATTCGCTTCAACATCCATTAAAGGTGTTCCTTGGCAATAAGAATGCACCACATCGTCGTCTAATGGTATGTCACCAAGAATTTTGATGTTTTTATTGCTCAAATTTTCGAGAAATTCGTCTCTAAATCCTAATAATGAAGACCTATTTACAATAACCTTGTATTCTTTGTTGAGAAGAGTGATGAGCTCAATAATGCGTAATAAATCCATTTCCCCAAACTTTGTAGGTTCCGTAACGGGAATTACCAAGTCAGCCATATTTATCAATAATTCCACATCACAATGTGCTCCAGGAGCAGTATCCAAGATAATAATATCGAATTCATTTGGTTTTTGCTCGATTATAGTCATGACATCTTTTAAAAGATCCTCAACGATAGCAGCCGAACGGGCTTCGGATGGTTTTAATTCACCTATTAAAAGCGAAATAGAGTTTACTTCCGAGCGATACTTCCAACCAATTATCTTAGAATCGGGTTGGATTGCACCTGAGGGACAAATTTTATAGCACAGTTTACATCCAGAACAAACCGTTAACATTGGGATCGGTACAGCACCATCTAGATAAAGCAGCGCATGAGAAGCACAATTTTCAGCACAAATTCCACATTTCGTGCATTTATCTTCAACAATCTGGGGTTTAAAGTAGTTAACCAGGCTCTTGTTATTTAAAGTACCTCCTAAAAGAAGGTATGTATTTGGATTTTCAACATCTCCGTCAATGAGCAAGACTTTTTTACTTTCGTTTTTAAACATCGTTGCGATGTTTACTGCGCATAATGTCTTCCCAGTACCACCTTTACCTCCAGTAACGGTGATGATTTTAGGTCTTTTAGGCATGATTCATTAATTTATACTAATTCTTTCAATTCTAAAAACCTCGGCCGCCACCACCCATTCCACGACCGCCACCACCCATTCCACGACCGCCACCACTCATTCCACGACCCATACCGCCACCCATACCTGCGTGAGAACCTACATTTGCAGAATCAATCTGTTCGAGTTTGCCTTTTATGTATAGTTCTACCACTTCTTTCACGGTCAGTTGTCCACTTGGTGCTTGATAGATTTTCAAGTTCATTGATTTAAGAGCCTGAACTGCGTTTGGACCTAAAAATCCAACAATTACTTCTTTCACTCCATTATTGCCAACGATTTGAGCTGCTTGAATTCCAGCGCCACCCATTGCATTTTCAGCATTGTTGGGAACGCCTCGCACTTCTTTAATGCTTCCTTCTTCAATAGTCACTAATGTAAAGCTTGGACAACGCCCAAACCTTTGATTCATCATCTCGTTTAACCCTCCATCACCGTTGGAGGGTATAGCTATTATAACCATTTTTTAAATACCTCATTTTTTTATTGTTGTTTTCACTTTTTTCAATGTCAATTAATTAGGATTTTATATTTTTTTCGTAATCATCAATCGCGCGTCTTAAAGTTCTTACCGCTAATTCAGCGCAATGTTTATGATCATCAGGTAATCCGTTCAACGCCTCGTCAATATCTTCTGGCGTTAACTTTTTTGCGTCTGTTAAAGTCTTGCCTTCAATAAGCAGGGTTGTTTGGCTGCCCGTAGCAACTGATGCACCACAACCGTCAGTAATGAATTTAACTTTTTCGATTATGTTATTTCGAATTTTTAAATAAAAATTCATTGTATCGCCGCATGGTCCTAAATATTTTTGCGAAACTGATGTCTCTTCTTCGGGCAGTTCCCCCCAGTTTTTTGGATTCTGAAATAATTCAACAATTCTTTCGTTATATTCTTTTATTTCGTTTTCAATGATTTCTTGCTGCAACTGATTTACGAAGGCATCAAAAGAATCGACTGTTTCGTTTTTCACTTGCTCGTTTTCTTTCATACCCTATTACCATTTCCTTTATCTAGAATTTCAATTATTCTACTCGTTATTTTTTTGAAGTTCTGAGAGCTTTCAGAATCTGGATATTTTAGAGTAAATGGTAAACCTATATCTCCTTGTTGACCTATTTCGGTTTCAAAGGGGATCTTTCCCAATAATTCTACTTCAAAATCTCTTGCTGCTTTTTCAGCACCCCCACTGCCAAAAATATCAATCGTATAACCACATTTGGAGCATTTAAAGCCAGACATGTTCTCAACGATACCTAAAAGTTTTCTGTCCATTTTTTGCGCCATACTTATCGTCTTTCTTGCATCCATAAGAGCCACTTCTTGAGGTGTTGTTACAACAATTACATTTTCGTCGGGGATAAGTTGTAAAATATCTAAAGTCTCGTCAGATGTTCCTGGAGGTAAGTCGCAAATTAAAAAATCCAGATCGCCCCATTCTGCTTCTCCTAAAAACTGTCGAACGGCCGTCATTTTAATTGGGCCTCTCCAGACGACAGGACTATCTTGGTTAGGAATCAAGAAAGCCATACTCATTACTTTTAGGTTTATTGGGCCTATAATGGGATAAAATCGATTTTGATCAGGATCAACTTTAGGTTTAAGAGTAGGATCAATGCCCAACATTTTTGCTACATTCGGTCCAGTAATATCTACATCCAGGATGCCAGTCTTATAGCCCATACTAGCTAAACTGATTGCAAGGTTTACCGAAACTGTTGTTTTCCCTACCCCACCTTTTCCAGAAATAATTACAATTTTATGTCTTATCTTGTCGAGATTTTTCTTGATATTTTCTTCTCTTTTATTAATTAGTTCTTGTTTTTCTTCAGGAGTTAATTGTTCCTGCATTTTTTAACCTCAAAAAAAAAAAATTATGAAATTATTTGCGTTTTTAAGTTCTTATTTGTACTTTGGGCTTAATGGGAGAAGCACCATTCATGTTGGTGATAATGGGACAATGTGAAAATACTTTCTCCATCAGTTCGTTGACTTTTTCCTCGCTTGCATCAGCTTTGATTCGAACAACTGGTTCTAACTTGTCGTATCCAGCTAGCAAGTTATCGTCGATTCCAAAGATTGCACCCAGATTGATATGACCTCGCGAATTAACAGTCATACTTTCAATTTTAATGTCCATGATTTTAGCCCAGAACCTTGTGACTGCTATTATACACCCGCCTATTGACGATAATATTACTAATAAGGGCGAGGGCCCTTCGTTTGTCCCATCAAGTCCACCAGGCGCATCTATTAACAATTTAAACGGCTTGGTATCCATTGAACATTCAATCTGCATTCCATCGTCGAGCATCTTGCACTCAACATTGAAATTTTTCTCTCCATTCTTTATATCGGCCTTAATGGCCTCGTAAGTTTCCTTAAAACTTGGCATTTTTTTATCACTCTTTTTAATTTCGATTAATTTGTATGATTTCAAATTTGTATTTTTTGGCTTACTTTATTAATGTTTTTTTCATTTTTAAGGATCCATCGTATCAAACATAAAACCATTAAAAGAAAAGCATATATATTTTCGATACTACTTAAAATACCCTTCTATGGCTTTTCTTTAGGGCTTTAATTTCACTTTCAGTGAACATGATGATGGCCTTCATCGGCTTCCGTGTGTATTTTATCAACACCGTATCCCTTACCCCCTCCTGGAGTGCAAATGCTTTCACCGCCCTCTAAAGTCCCAGCGATTATTTTTTGGATTATTTCTTCAATCGAACCTGAAGCACCCATGATTACCTCAATTCCGTAATCATGGAAAAATTGAATCGCTCTATGACCCATTCCTCCCGTTATCATGCACTTAGCGCCTATTTCATTGATAAATTTAGGAATGCTTCCTACTTGATGTCCAGGATTCTGATATATCTTTTTATCGATTAACTTGTTGTCTTCTATTGTTATGATTGTGAATTCGGGTGCACGTCCGAAATGTGGACACACTTGGCCTGCGTCAGTACTGATTGCATATATCATTGTTAGTACCCATTTCTATTTTAGGCGATTTTTTAACAAAATCTAATAAAAAAAATGAAGGTAACTATTTAAGCATTGTGAATAATAATTCATAATCTGGATCTTAAAAATTAAGTAAACAAGAGTAAAGAGTTGAATTGTTAAAATTTTTTTTTAGAATTAGAATGTACACAAATTCACCAATTATTTAATATTATAATTGTTTAATTATGTACTTTAAGATTTTTTCGTTAAAACTACCTACTAAAATCCCGTTAGTAACAACTTGTTCTCCATACATTACTATATCTTCTTTGAAAGTCTTTCCATTTTTAAAAAAAATTAAAACAGGAACGGAACATATTCCAAGTTCTACCGCTAGTTTAGAATTGTTCCCTATGTCAATTTCGTCATAGCTTATATATTGTTCTTCAGCCATTTTTCTTAGAATTATTGAAAGATTCTTACAAGACTTGCACCATTTTGATCCTATTTGAAGTACATGTGTACCTTTTTTTGGTACAATGATACCATATTCATTGAAATTGATCAGACTCACGAGATAAAAGCTCAACTTTAAGTTATTATGTGAAATTTACCAGTTTCCTTAATAATCATATTGTATAACATTTTAATAAAGTTTAATAAGACTTCCAATTTTTATCTTAAACATGTTAGAGTACGAATGAATATATATTCATAACAGAATCGTTATTAAAGTATTTATTATTGTTTTCGCTTCCTATTCTGAATAATCATTCATAATACTTAAATAGTTACTTTTACTATATTTTTATAGATATAAAAAAAGAGGTGAAATATTAAAATGCCTGGTGGAGATAGAACGGGACCTGCGGGTTTAGGATCGCGAACCGGCAGGGGTTTGGGATATTGCTCTGGTTATGAGAGCCCAGGATATACTAAGGCTCCTGGGGGTTTTTGGCGCGGTGGATTTGGATATGGAGGTAATTATCCTTACGGTCGTGGCTTAGGAAGAGGAAGAGGGCGTAGATGGGGGTTAAGAGGAAATATTAATTACTTTCCAATTCCCCAACCATATATCAGACCAATAGAGTGGAGTTCCGAACAAAAAATTACATTTTTAAACCAAGAAAAAGAGTACCTAAACAACGA
Organism: Promethearchaeota archaeon; assembly: GCA_016930515.1. Taxonomy (GTDB): domain Archaea; phylum Asgardarchaeota; class Lokiarchaeia; order Sigyniarchaeales; family SOKP01; genus FT1-020. Next base: position 15,645 of record JAFGGO010000112.1, read on the forward strand.
GATACAAAGCTTGAAAGAAAGATTGGATGAAATATTAAAAGAAATAGAGAATATTGATAATAAGCAATAGTGCTTTGAATTTTCTTATTCTCATTTTATTTTTTATTTCAATTATAGCATCAAATATGAGAGTTATTTTAATCAGGAGTTGTTATGAATAAATATTCAGAATACAGCACATTAAAGTCATTTTAAATAAGTGCAGTTCAGAATTATGAATAAATATTCGCTATATTTATTAGTAATAATTCATAATTATCTTACAAACCAATTATTATAAGTAAAAAATGGAGAATGATAACATGCCTAGGAGAGATGGAACGGGTCCTTCCGGGAAAGGTCCGAAAACTGGACGAGGACTAGGAAATTGTTCAGTTGATGATTCAGCAAAGAAAAAAACTGCTAATACTGAAACATCCAAAAATACTAGGATGGGTATGGGCAGGCGAAATAGAAGGGGATCGAGAGGATAATAACTTTATTATAAAAATTAAAAAAAAGCGATGAAAAAATTTTGAATTTAAATGAATTTGGATTTGATTTCAAGGATAAATATGAGGTAAATGGAAAACCTAAACTATGCTGGTCCTGCATTAAGAAATATGAAACTGGTTTCATGGTAAATAGCAGGTTAAAAATGCGTAGAATATTTTTTTGTAAGGATTGTTTGGACAAATCGTCTAAATAATTTTTTTATTTAAAAAAAAGAGGAATTAAGAAAGAATGGAACGCTTTTCAGAATCCATCGAAGATTATTTGAAAGCAATTTATATTATTTCAAAAAAAAAAAGAGGAGGGTGGGTCTGTAACAATGAGATTGCTTGTTTCTTAAAAGTCAAGCCTGCTTCAGTAAGTACGATGCTTCACAAACTAAAAGAAATAGACCTAATCCAATGGAAACCTCGATCTTCTCTAAGATTAAAACCAAAAGGCAAGAATATCGCACAAGAACTAGTTCAAAACTATAATAACTTGTTTTTTTTCTTCAAGAAAGTATTGGGCGTGAAGGATAAATCCTTATTAAAGCAAATTTGTTGTAAGATAGAACATATTTTACCTTCTGATGCGTCAAATGCCCTTTTGGAATTAGATTCCTTTTAGTAATTTTAATCGCTTTTTCTTCTTAATTTTACCTTACTATGTTTGTATTAATCATTTATATTGTTTTATCTTAAAATTTAAAGATAGATCCAACACAGACTTCTTTAAAAGAGCGCGGATATTTTTCCTTAATCATCTGCCTATGTTGGGTACAATGACAAGCTCCAATGATTTTTATTCCCTCAAGAAGTGAGAATTTTCTGAATCCGTGTAGTCCACCAAAAATTGCAATAACTTCATTCGATTCGCGAGCTGCTAAAAGAAAAGACTCCAAACCAGGATGGGTACATCCAACTAACATTACAATTTTTCTAGAATTAATTCTAAGGAATAATGCTTGTTCCTTGATTGCTCCACCGAATTGTCCTGATGAAATCATATTTGGTTTAATTTCCATGCTATTGCCAACACCTTGCACCTGCAAGTTTGGAAAGGCTTCTTTATATCGATTACACGCAGTTTCGGGAACAATTATTTGAAAATCGTGATTTTTCTTGCTAAGCTCGAATAAACCCCCAGCGTGATCGAAATGATCGTGTGAAATTATTACAGTACTTATTTCCATTGGATTAATGTTCGCAATTTTCAAATTATGAAGAAGAATTTTTCCGTTTGATCCCGTATCAAAAAGAATTTGATCGCCCGTTATTTTGTCTAAAATTAGAGTGGAGAATCCAAAATCCATGACATATCCATCTTTAGCACAAATATCATCATAGACTATTTGTATTTCGAAAGATATTCCATGATCTTGCATTTTCATCATCAAACTAAGTTTAAAAAGTATAGATCATATTTTAAAAACAGTACCCGCGCTTGCGTCGTTTACTTTTACGAATTTATTGCTCCTTTTTTTCATTTCAAAAAGAAAGCGTTCACCGGTGCAATGGATTGGAAAAAGATAAAGGGGATTGTTATCCTCCTGAAACGAAAAAAGGTATTCCATTGTTTCTTTAAACCTCTCATCCGAGGCGGTGGCCATATGAAACCCTCCTATTACGAGATTTATGAGCTTGTCGGTTGATCCTTTAGCATAATCTAAAGTATTCATTATTCCAGAATGACAACAGCCGAGCAATACAATGGCATTATCTTCTTTTTCAATAATAATACACTTATCATCTATAATATTATCTATCTCAAGAATACCATTGTTGTTGAGGAGGAATTCTTTTGAATTTTCAAGTTCATGTACTCTTGGAATCTGACCGCTTAAAGTGATGTTAAAACTGTCAGATTTAAATATTTCCTGTTTCTTTCTGGTAAAGACAAGTTTACTTCCTGTTTGATCTATCCGATTAATGTCAATAGGAGGTTGACTAACAGCCTTTTGAGAGTCTATTAGAGGTTGGATCTCCTCTCTTTTCTTTCCATTGTAGTCCTCAAGTTGAACTTCAAAACTTCTCTTGAAAAAGCGTTCTTTTTTTGCGGATTCGTCGCAAAAAACGGGTATTTGTTTTTTAATTTTCTCTAATAATGGATAAATTACACCAGTGTGATCAAAGTGCCAATGAGATAAGGCAATACCATCAATGTTCTCAAGTTTATCGCCCCTGATATTCGTATTATAAAGGAAGGTTTGGTTGACGCTTCCAAGATCAAAACAAAAAGTAAAAAATCTCTCTATATCAGATCTAGCCTTTTCCTCTTTAGCATTATAAACATTGATCAAGAATCCTAATCCGTGTTCTGCCAAGGATCTGGTTATAAAAGTACGGTTCACATTTATAAAATTTAATACATCTTTATCTGCAATCTCGTTAAACGGAGATACTCGATTGTTCGATATTAATGCGATATCTGCTTTAATCATAAAAAATCATCACTTTTCTTTACAACATTATTTTAAAAATCATCTCGCTTAGAACGATATCTCATTTATTATCATTGAGAGATCTGGTTAAAAGCTTGAGAAGTCTTATAGAGCCTTAACAGTATTTATGAATTAATATTCATAATCCTATATCGTATAGTGTTTATAGAATATAAAAAGCTTTTGAATTTCAGATAAATAGATTTAATCACTTTTAAGTTAAAATAAAAAATGCCATGTTCTTAATCGTTAATTTTTTTACAATTATTATCTTAAACAAATCAAGAAAAACATCTCTAAACGATAGAATTAATGAAGATTGGAATCCTCGATTCGGGTGTGGAGACCCCCGAAGAAATAATAATGGCCGCTGAAATGACACCAGTAAGATTGCTTTCAAATCCTTTAATTGAATTATCAAAGTCCAACGAGCATGTTCCTCCAAATCACTGCATTTGGGCGCGCAATATTCTTGAACAAGCCTTGCAAGCAATTGACGATGATATAAAGGGGATCGTGGTTGCACACGGTTGTGATTGTACCAATAGAGAATTTGACATTTGGTTGGAATGCGTTCATCTCGATTTTATGTATTTCTTAAATGCCCCTCTTAAACGCGATGAAATAGCATTGAAATTTTTTATAGACGACATCAAAGAGATGATCTCTCAAATCGAAGAAAAGTTTGATGTTTCAATTAATTCGGAAAAGATTCGCAAAGCTATTATTCTAACGAATAAAATCCGTCGAATATTAAAGGAAATGTCGGAATATAGGGCAAAAAGAGTTTTAAAAACATCTCAATTTCACGCCTATGTTAAAAAAGTTCAACAACAAGACAAAACGGAGATGTTAATGTTTTTAGAAAAAGAATTGGAAAGAGTTCAACACGAAAAGACTCCAAATAGCCTTCAAAAACCGATTTTATTAACAGGATCTGTCATAGATGACACGAATTTCATCGTATATTTAGAAAATCTGGGATTTGATATCATTACAGACGATCTTTGCATAGGAACCCGATATTTTTGGAATTTAATCGATGAAACTTGTGATCCCATCGAAGCATTAGCTAGATATCACCTTGAAAAGCCCATTTACAGCACGAAAAGTCCATCAATAGAACGATTCACTTTTTTAAAATACCTTGCTGAAACATATAAGGTTAAAGGCGTGATAAATGTCGCTCAAAAGTTTTGCGAGCCTGTTTTATTTGACCACCCTATAATGAGCACTAAATTCAAGGAATTGGGGATTCCATACTTGTTTATAGAACTTGAATACAAACAAGAATCCTACAAGCAATTATCTACTCGATTCGAAGCGTTTGGGGAAATTTTATAACGGAGAGTTAAGATGGTAGAAAAGAAAAACATCAAAAGCAGGACATTAAAGGCAACGAGCGGTCTCAAGCTGGAAATGGGTAGGCACTACCTTGCAATAGAGCAAGCGATAAAAGAAGGAAAACCAACAGCATGGGCAACTTCAGGTTCTCCCGTTGAGCTCTTATACGCGATGGATGTGCAACCAATGCTTCCCGAAAATTCTGCGACGATTTCTGCGGCCAAGGGACAATCAAAAGGATTTATAGAAATCGCAGAAGATGAGGGATTTTCTTACGATTTGTGTTCTTATTTCAAGACGAACATTGGAGTTACTTCAAGTAATACAATCGATATGAGCGTGGGCGGAATAAAAAAGCCAACCTTTATGCTTTCAAGCGATGTCATTTGCGACACGCATGTCGACTGGTTCCAGGTTCAATCCAAAAGGTTTAATGTCCCACATTTTACGATCGATGTACCACACGTAGTCAGCAATACAAGCAATAGGCAAAAACATTATTTTAAAAAATATGTAATCGAACAGTTATGGGATTTTATTAATTTTATGCAAGAGATCACGCATCACGAATTCGACATTAACAAGGCTCGCGAGGTTGCCGAAAACTCATTTGACTTGAGTAAAATATGGCAAGACATATTTGAGCTAAGAAAATGCGTTCCAAGTCCTTTGTCGACTAAAGACACCTTTGGAGGATTATTTCCCTTGTTTACGATGCCTGGTTTGAAGTCACCTATCAAGTTATATAAAAAAATGTACAAGGAAGCCAAGCAAAGAGTAGATGAGGGAATCGGTGCACTCGAAGAAGAAAATTATCGCCTGATGTTCGAAGGCATACCCTTCTGGTATAATCTGAAATTTTTCAATTTTTTGGAACAATACGGAGCAATTATCGTGTATGAACCTTACACATATAGTTTCTCGAAATACATGGACCCAAGCATCACCAAGGACATCCTTTTAAACAGTCCCGTGGAAACAATGGCACAACTCATGTTGAGTTTCTGGTACATTTACGATTTGAAAACACGCGTTCAAAAATTCCAAGAAACTATTAAAAATTGGAAAATTGATGGTGTAATTTTACACAACAATCTTTCTTGCCGGCCGAACTCTTGTGGATTGTACGATTTGAAAAAGCACCTCATGGAAGATTCAGATGTCCCATGCCTTATCATCGATGGGGACATGAACGACCCCCGTAAGCTCAATTCCACTCAAACAATCAATAAGATTGAAAGCTTTCTCGAACTTCTTGAAAACCGAAAAAAGAATTAAAACCATTCTTAAATTCAAAATCCTTTAAGATTAGAATTATTTTACTATTAAATCCAGAAAAATCATTTATAATCATAAATAGAATGTTAAACACCTAATTAAGATTAAAATAAATAGTATAAAACATATTTATTGCGAACTTTTTTACGGGATTAACACTGATCTTTCCAAGACTTTAGGATATTTTCAAACTCAATAGGAGATCTCTTGAAAAACCTTTTGTTATTGAAGTATTTATCAAGAGAATTTAATTATCGCTCTTTTTTTCATTATTCAAGATATTAATAATATTCGCCAAGGCTTCTTTCTCTTCCTTCCCTATTCGCTTGAAATTTGGTTTTCTTTTGTTTAAAAAACCGACAACACCTTCGGTCCATTCGAGTGAAAATATACTTTCCATGAAGTATATCTTTTCTCTTTCTATGGCTTCTTCTAAATTAAGTCTCATTCCTTCGTTTATCGTCTTTTTTGCAAGAGCCGTTGAAGTGGGACATCCTTCGGCGATATTTTCGGCAATTTTAAGAGCGCATTCGAGAGCCTTGCCTTTTGGAGCAATTTCGTCAATAAAGCCCATTTCTAGCGCTTTAATCGCGTTAATTGGTTCTCCCGTAAATATAAGCTTTTTTGCTCTTCCACAACCTATTAAACGAGGGAGTCTCGTGGATCCTCCCCATCCTGGAATGAAGGAGATTCTGGTCTCCGGCATTGCAAATTTAACGTCCTCTGAAGCAATACGAATGTCGCAAGCACAACCCAATTCAATGCCTCCCCCGTATGAGAGCCCCTTATACGCAATAATGAATGGCTTTGGGGAGTTCTCAATCATTTCCAAGGTCATGTGTCCTACATCTAAGTGGTGCCATCCATTCTTCATTTTTCTCTTCGAACCGTATTTTTGTAAGAGCTCTTTCAGGTTTGCACCAACAGTAAATATTTTTTCCAATGCAGTAGTGATAATCACCGATATCACATCTGGATCGGAGTTAGCCAGCTCGATAATCTCTTGTAACTCTAAAAAAAAAGTCTCATCAATTGAGTTCTGTGGAGGATTATCCATGTATAAGATAAGCGTTGTTTTTTTTTTCTCGATTTTAAAATTTACATAGTCTTTTCCATACATTTTCCATTCCTAATCTTGTCTTTAGATAGATTTTATCTATCTAATTATCCTTCCTCATTTCCTATAAAAATGGAGTTATAAGGTCGAAATCACCAGTAATTTAAAAATCTTTCTAAAAGTGCTTTTGAGTCACTACATAATGATATTTATCATTTATCTTCAGGGATCAGAAAGCATTGATATTTTAGGTAAGAAATGATAATAAAGGTATTTTAATCAAACCTTTAATTTGATCGAATTCCTTGTCCTGCGAAATTATTTGCTTATCAAGGTTTATTGCAATCCCTGCGTGGAGAGCGTTAAAAAAAGATAGTTTATAAGCTTTTTTAATAGCCATTGCGGTTAATGTACTCGCTACATCTAAAGAGGTCCATGTTAAGTTTCTTAAACTCCTTAATTCGCTAAGGTCTTTTTCGAAACCCTCGTCAACGCCATGTGCTTTATAAATAAAATGAAGTTCAACAATGGAAACGGTAGAAATATTTATCAAATCCTTACCATGGCTTATTTTTTCCATTACTTGAGTTGCGTATTGATGGTATTCACTGTTCTTATTTAAAAAAGAAAATATCGTGCTTGTATCAATTAATGGCATTTTAATACTTTTCTTTAACCTCTTTTAATGCCAATTCTATTACGACTTCCTTGTATTCATCGGAGGTTTTTTCCCAATTGTACTTACCCCGGAGAGAATCTAAGGCATCCGGGCTTATTGGGATGATAGCAATATGATCACCCGCATCGAATTCAATAACCTCCTGACCAGGCGAAATCCCATAACTCTTTCTAAATCTCTTCTTTATCACGATTTCGCCGTGTTTGCCGACTTTTACAATCGTCACGTTATCTCATCAACTTGTAATTACTAGTTTGACTAATATATCTGATATACCAATAGCACTTTAATAAAGAATTGAAAAGTTTAAAAGGTTCCTATTGATATCGTTATCTCTCTGCATACATAACGCTATTTTCGAGTTTATCAAAAAAAAAAGAAAAAGGATGGAAGTTATTAGCTTAAAAAAAAAAAGGTTAAATTTTTTGAATTTTTGCAGCGCATACTTTATATTCAGGAATCTTTGCGATTGGATCTAAAGCAGCAATTGTCAGAACATTTGCGGCCGCTTCCTTGAAGTGAAAAGGAATAAATATTAATCCCTCTTTAACTCTATGGGTGACTTTTGCCTTTAATTCTATTTCACCTCGACGAGAGCTGACCTTGACTTTTTCTCCATCAACAATGTTTAGTTTAGTTGCATCGGGAATGGAAACTTCAACATATCCTTCGGGAACTCGAGCGTTTAATGTAGCTGACCGCCTACTCATGGTACCTGTGTGATAATGCCATAAAACTCTTCCAGTGGAAAGGATAAGAGGATACTCGTCGTCGGGTAATTCCGCGGGTTCTTTAAAGGGAACTGCGTGGAAATGCCCCTTACCCCTGCTGAAATTTCCATCTTTATGCAAAAACACCGTTCCTGGATGCGACGGATCAGGACACGGCCATTGAAGACCCTTATCTGTTTGGTTTAGTCGATCCCACGTGATTCCACCATAAATTGGAGTAACTCTATTAATCTCGTCCATTATCTCCTTAGGATGAGAGTATTGCAGTCCGTCGTATCCCATTGCTTTGGCGATGAGTCCAACGATTTCCCAATCGTACTTTGAATTCCCAATAGGAGGGATGACTTCTCTGACCATTTGAATTCTCCTTTCCGTGCTGGTAAATGTTCCTGTTGTTTCCGCAAACGATGCGGCAGGTAATACAACATCCGCCAATTCGACTGTTGGAGTGGGAAAAATATCTTGAACAACTAAGAATACTTTCTTAAGAGCCTCACGCACGTGATTGATATCGGGATCGCTTACCATGGGATTTTCGCCCATTACATACAATGCCTTTAACTGACCATCGTAAGCGGCGTTCATCATCTCAACGACTGTATATCCAATTTGATCGTCCATTTCGTTGACATCAATACCCCATTCTTTGGCCATCTTCTCTCTCTTATCTGCTTCGACTACTTTTTGATATCCTGTAAAGACATTTGCTAGGGCACCTAAATCGCAAGCACCTTGCACGTTTTGCTGCCCCCTTAATGGATTGACGCCCGTACCCCATTTTCCCATGTTTCCGCACAACATCTGTAGGTTAGCCGTTGTTTTTACATTATCGACTCCCGTGGTGTGTTGCGTAATACCCATAGAATAAATGAGAGATACTGCTTTTCCTTTTCCTATAATTCTAGCAGAATCAATTATTTTCTCCTTTTTGACGCCTGTAATTTCCGCGGCCTTTTCTGGAGTCATTTTCAGGACTTCTTCTTTGAACTCCTCGAAATTCTCGCAATGTTGCTCGACAAACTCTTTATCGTATAAATTTTCGTTAATAATAACATTCATCATACCATTCATCAAGGCAACATCAGTTCCGGGTCTTTGATTCATCTGAATTCCATCGTGATCGGTTGCCAATTCTGATAATGGTATTGTCCTTGGGTCGGCAACGATTAATTTAGCTCCTTTATGTAAAGCTTCTAAAATTCGTTTACCAATAAGGGGGTGTTGCTCGTTAGTGTTCGATCCCGTGATGTATATCACATCGGCATCTGCTATCTCGTCTATCGAATTCGTCATTGCACCAGAGCCAAATGCGGCAGCTAATCCAGCTACTGTAGAAGCGTGGCATAACCGTGCGCAATGATCGACATTATTTGTTTTTAAAACAGCCCGAGTGAATTTTTGCAAGACATAATTTTCCTCGTTTGTGCATTTTGCCGAACTCAAGCATCCAATAACTCTTTTATCCCCGGGGTTTTCTTTCATGATTTGTTTAAACTTATCTGCAATATAGTTGATCGCCTCGTCCCAGCTAACTTTTTCCAACACGCCATTCTTTCTTATCATTGGTTCAGTCAAACGATCTGGGTGGTGAATAAATTCGTGAAGGTTCCAACCTTTAATACATAATTTTCCTAATCCAGGGTTAAATCCATCTCTAACGGGTTTTGTATCAATAATTTTTCCGTCTTTCACTTTCAAGTACACTTGGCAACCCGTTCCACAATATACGCATGTTGTTTTTACTTTTTCCAATTTATCAATCACCTTTTTATATATTTAGCGGAGTTTTAATTTTATGAGTTTTATATCCTACATCTTCTTGAGACAATCCTAATGCTAAGCCGATAAGTTCAATCGCGTATAACACGGGAATTTTCTCTTCTTTTAATTCAGGATAGGTTCGAGATGCAGTAATTTGGCCCATATCAAATTGAGTGAAACAAAATGGACACCCCGTGGTGAGCACTTGAGCTCCCGCTTCTTTTACATTGACAAGTTTATCTCTAATTGCCTTATTGGAAGCCTCTTTATCCCCCGCAAGTGATAGTGATACGCCACAGCAATTTGCTTTTCCAATATAATCAATTGAGGTGGCCCCCAACGCTTCAACCAATTTATCGAAATTAATTGGATCTGTTGGATCATCGAATCCTATGATATCTTCCGGACATAAGATGTGGCAACCTGGATGGCTCGCAATTTTTACTCCCGTTAAAGGATTAGTCACTAAATTCTTTATTTTATCCAGACCGATATCATCCTTTAAGACCTGCAATAAGTGCTTGATTTCGATCGTCCCCTTGAATTCTTTTCCTATTTCTTTTAATACATTGTTTACAGCGGCTTTCAGTTCTGGATTGTTTTTCAGCTTGTGGTTCACGATAGCTAAACTATTCAAACAACCGTTGCACAAGGTCATTATGTTTAAGCCTTTTTCTTCGGCAATCGCTATATTTCTCGCGGCCGTAGCTAACCAGAAATACTGATTAGCTCCCTGTAATTGAATGGGATCGGGACAACAAGAAAATGTATCGATTTCTTCTATCTCTACACCCATTTTAGGAAGTAATTTTAGTGCTAATTCTTCAATGTTTGGTAGTTTTGCGGGTATAGTACATCCCTTGAAAAATAGATATTTCACCATTATTTAAGCATCCTCCTTTATTTTAAGAGCCGTGTGCTCAGCAATTATTTTCAATTCCTTGGCTACTGCCTCGTTTGGTTCAATTTCACTCAAGTTTAATTTTTTTCTCTGAGCATTAGTAGATTTACTAATCTCATAAGCAGAACCAGTGTTTACTACTTGTTTTACCAAGCCATAGATGATGTCTGGCGCGGAACCTTCTTGATACGATAACTGCTTCAAATTAGTAAAGACTTCGGTCGGATCCGCGTCTTGAGGACAAACAACAACGCATTTTTCACAAGCACAGCACATCCAAACATCGTTGAGGATGTCTGGATTATCTCCTTTAAAAAGTTGTGCTATGAAAGCGTTTTCCAAGTCGTATTTTTTGGAATTGAGCGTGATCGGGCAAAAAATTGAACATGCCGAACACTTAAAACAGACTTCAACTTCCTTGGTCTTTTTAGTAATTTCATCTTTATCATATTTTATTCTAATAACTTCCATCTTTTTTTTCACCTTTTAGTGTATTTAAAATAAAAAAAAAATTGAATAGAGTTGGTTTATTTGTTGTTATTGCGACTGTAGACATACCAATAGAGAACGCCAATGAAGAGTGCGCCGCCTACGATGTTTCCAATCGTCACGGGTATTATATTATTCACGAAACCGCCCCAATTCAAATTTGCGCTTGGTGATCCAACACCTGCCGCAGCAAGAAAGATTCCTATAGGGATGAAATACATATTTGCGATGCTGTGCTCAAATCCAGAAGCCACGAAGGCCATAATTGGAAAAAAACACGAAAAGATCTTTCCGGTCGTGTTAGTTGCAGATACGGACATCCAGACGGCCAAGCAAACCAATGCATTACATAGAATTGCCCTGCAGAACGATTCTAACCAAGTTAGGTCCACCTTAGTGCTTGCAATAGATACGGCCGTTTCTCCAATCGCACCGTTTCCTAAACCAGTTCCAAAATACACGACGGCAAGCAAAATCGAACCGACGAAGTTTCCTGCGTATACGATAAGCCAATTTTTTCCTAACCCCGCCCAAGACGTTTCTTTCGACAGCGTGGAGTTAATGATTAAGTTATTTCCCGTAAATAATTCAGCTCCACATATTACAACGAGCATGAGTCCCACGGAAAATACCGCACCACCCATGAATTTGGCTATTCCAAGCCCAGTAACCGCACTCGTGCCTGTAAGAACGGTCGTTGCTAGAATTGCACCAAAGCCAATAAATACTCCCGCAAAAATTGCAAGAATAAACGCTTTTGTAGCGGAAAGCTTGCATTTAGCTACACCTACGGAACATGCAACTACTTCAGCAATCTCAGCTGGTTTTTTTATTCCCATTTTTTTTTCTATACCTTTTGTTATTTGTTTTTTTATTTTTTTATAAAAGGAACAATAATACTCATTAAGAATTTAATAAAAGTCTTTTTCTTTCGCCCCATTGATGCTTTGGTACATTTCCTAAACGATCATAAATATTCCGTTATTAATTCACGCATATAATCGATTATAAAATATAGAATTTACTAAATTATTCATAAAAAAGGTTGATATTTTCATTCTTTCTAAAGAAATTCGAAAAAAGATCAAGTTTACTAATACTACTCAAGGAATTTGTCTATTTTAATTCCGTTGTTCTTTATCATACATAACGAATATAAGTTCTTTTTTAGATAATAATTAAGCTAGAGATGTTTGGAATTCACAATTATGATCGATATGAAAAACAGAAATTAACGAGAGTGCTAATTTTGGTCGATATGCAAAATTAATAATGGAATATTTGTAAAAAAGCAATAATCTCACATAAAAAGATTTTCCATCTGATAAAAACATTATATCTCCGATATTTCGAAAAGATTCATGATTCTTTTAAATTATCCTTAAAATTTTGGATATGAATCATGCGGATTCATTTGATTAACTTATAGAAAATACGAAAAGAGAAGAAATATCATATGATTAAAATTTTTTTATTGATTTGATAGTTCGTCTTCCAAGAAAATAGGTGTCTTTTAATAAATTTTTGACGAGTATTAATGATCTTTAGTTCTGATTGTTATTTTAAAATTACACTGAAGCTTAAGGAGTTTATTAATCCAGTAAAGTTGAGAAATTAAATTAAATTAATCAGCTTTTTTAATCAAATCTAACTGTGCAATCAACCAACAAATTTCTTGATAAGTTGATGTTGATTTTAAAATTTCGTTAATTTTATTTTGAATTTCGTTTTTAGTGGGTTTTTTAGTCGATATTTGCTCTAATTGGCTTTCTGCTAAAATATGACATAATTCTTCGTAAGACCACCCTTCCATTTCGATTTCGTGAGCTTTTAAGGTAATTTCCGCCTCTAGATCGGGTTCAAGACCCGCTTCGATGAGTTCCTTAGTTTCATCAACCTTTAATTTTAATTCGTTCCTTCTCTCGATTTCAGCGTTATTAGGAATTCCATTGCGTAAAACATCCATTAAAGCAAGAAAAGTTCCGTATTCTTTTCCTTGAATCATTGAAAATATCTTTACCTCACCCTTTTTGCTTTTTTTAATTTGTTCTATTTTATCTTGACAAAGCTTCTTTTTTTTATCAGAAACGCTTTTACCCATCCAAGAATATAAAACCTTACCATCATCTACTATGTA
>JAFGGO010000113.1 GCA_016930515.1 Promethearchaeota archaeon
CTCCATTCTTGCAGGGCAATTAGACTTGGTGCTTCAAGGAAAAAAGTTCAGTGATTAGAAGCGAACGCTAGTTCGCAAGGAATTTTTTCTTATTTTTTTACTTTCAAGAAAAATCTTTCTTGGATTAATATCTTTTTCTGCAAATAGCACTAAAACGGCATTTTTCCCTGTTTCTAAGGCGATTAAGTTTTGTTCCGTGGCAGAGATTGTCAAAAGCTCAAATTCACCAGCGTTTATTTCTTTTATTGCTTTTAAAGCCATATTGACCATTGTAGCAGAAACTAAAGCCATTTGAGCATCGTTTATATTTTTTGGTAATAAAGAAGCAACCGTTAATCCATCTCTGGATACAATTAAAGCAGTTTTTATTTTTGGTATTAAAACAATCAAGTCTTTTAAGAGTCGATCGAGAGAGCCAATTGTTGTTTGCATCAAATTTGAACGAACTCGCAACGAAAATGTATTCTTTCCCTAATTATAAATTATTCCTTTTGAATTTAAATATTTCTTTTTAATAAATACAAAAATTGCTAGCTTTTTCTCTGGAATTATCAATGATAAAATAACAGAAAATATAGGGAGACTTATTTATATATGTGATATCAATAAGTTAGCTTAGTGGGATAAAAAATCAAAAAATAGGAACGCTTTAAAATTCATTCATTTATTGCAATAAAAATAAATTTAATGTGATGCAATATATTAATACTGAAAGAAGTGTAAGAAAATCGATAGGTTTGCGCTAACTGCCTTCGATGAAACTTGGGGTTTTATAGCGCAACGGCTTAATATCTCTGATAAAAATGATTGAAACGAAGAAAAAGACGATCCTAATCGTCGACGACGAGCCTGACATCGTTAATCTAACCGATAAATTCCTAAAACTCGGTGGATTTAAAACACTCTCTTGTAACAACGGAAAAGACGCTTTAAACACGATTGAAACGAATCATGACGAAATTAAACTCGTTTTGCTCGATGTAATGATGCCAGGTCTTAGTGGATTCGATATATTAAAAGAGATTAAAAGCAATAGCAAGTACGACGATATTTTGGTTGTTTTATTTACGGTCAAAAGCTTCAACGAAGACATTCAAAAGGGAAGATCATTAGGTGCAAACGGTTATTTAACAAAGCCTTTCTCTGGCAAGGAGCTCTTGAAATATGTGCAAGATAAGATCGGAAATTAATAGGCGTATAATTAATTATTGTATATTTTCACAAATTATTTTAATTAGCCATAATTTTCAAGCATAAGGGAATTATTATAGAAATGTCTTAATTGATACAAAATATCTTTCTTATTCAAGGTAATGACCTCCAAGATGTTCGTGCACTAACCATTCTTAATTATCCTCACGAACTCGTTAATAAAAATAGTAGGCTTGTAAAAACTATAATATCCGATCAAGATCTTGAAATTAAAAACACGAAATCTAAAAATGGTTCAAAAAATTTAAAATTCCATCAGATTGGAAAGCCACTACATTTTAAGGTTAAAGATCACGCAATAACAACAGTATTAATAGATGATGGCATAATTATCGGCGTCATGCTTGAAAAAGATGATAATCCCCATGATTACGAAGACTTTTTTCTTGAAATTTTACACGAAATCATAAACGAAAACGCGTTTTCTTTTGAAGATGAACTTGAGAGAGAAAACTTACTCATTACTATATTTATTGATTTTCGTAGATATAGTCAAGAAGTTATTAAACAAATTGCATCTGCTGGACTCGAAAAAAAATCTCAAATTGTTAAAGTTTTCTTGTTTGGACTTGAAGAGGCAGGAAAAACTTCGCTTGTAAGAAGAATAAAAACTGGTGAATACGAGGATAATTACTTTCAACCAACTAGAAGATTTAATATCGAACACGTTCACGATGATGAAATTGGAGTAATGGCGTTCTGGGACATGCCTGGTCAGCTTATATTCCGAAAAAAATGGCTTGCGGGGGCTCAGGATTCTAATATAATCGTTTATATGATTGATGTATCCGATCAGATCAAATTTGAAGAATCTAAAACAGAATTACACGCAATAATAAATAGATTTGAATTATCTAACATTCCTTTGCTGATTCTCGGTAATAAAATTGATTTAGTAAATCAGTTATCAGAGAATGGAAATGGAGATAATATTAACGAACATCTTATAAGATTAAAACATGAAATATTTGATATTCTCGAACTTGAGAAAATCAATAATAGAAAAATAGAATTTCTATTTACATCAGTAAAAACTAATTATAATATAGAAGAATTTTACGAGCTCCTTATTGAACTCTTGTAATTTCTTAACTTCTAGAATCATAACTTCGATATTTCAATTGAATTTACTCCTTATAATCAATATTCTCTCGTATTCCTTCTAATCTTGCTTTTAAAAATAAATATCATTCTAATTAAATTTAAATATCAAAGCGAACAATATGATAACATCAAACAATTAATTATCGTGCCTCTATAATGTTTAAAAGATCAAAAAAAGACATGAGCGTAAACATCGATGATAAAACGGGTCAACTTTATTTGGGAAACAAGGACTTGCGACTCCTGATGCT
Organism: Promethearchaeota archaeon; assembly: GCA_016930515.1. Classification (GTDB taxonomy): domain Archaea; phylum Asgardarchaeota; class Lokiarchaeia; order Sigyniarchaeales; family SOKP01; genus FT1-020. The sequence continues at coordinate 2,568 of JAFGGO010000113.1, forward strand.
GAGACCAATTGATTTAATAGAGTTTGGAGAGTTTTCAGGAAGCTCTGCTGACGATATACTAATTTGGGTTGGAAAAAGCGTTGGAAAAGGAGTTTCTGCTAGTCTCATTCCTGAAGTTGCGTGGACAAACGAAACACTATCAACAAAAAAACAAGCAATTTTAGGAATATTAGATACTATGGAACAGCTTGGTTATGGCGTTTTAGAAGCCGTTTTTAACAAGAACAATGTTGAGATATCCGTTAAAGAACCTCTATCCACCCCCGAAAAAGAAAATATAATGGCTAAGAATATATGCCGTATTTATCAAGGTCTCTTTCACGGAATGTTTGAAAATATGCAAATTGATGTAGATAGCGAAGAAATTAGATGTATCTTGTTAGACCAAGAGGCTTGTGTGTTTAAATACACTTTAGTAAGTGAGGAATTTGATGACAACGATATTGAGGTAGGTAGTGCTTCAAAAGAAAAAGATATCGACTCCCTGCTCAAATCAATTTAAGTGATTTATTTTTATAATCTACTTTTCCATGGAATCTTCAATTTTGTTCAATATATATTTTACTTTTCGATTATGATAGTATAAAATTCTATTAAATATGCCATATTTTATTTAGTACATTTAGTGTGAAACTTCACACTTTTTTTTAGTAAAGATTTACCCAAAAAAAGCTTAGGAATATAACCATTAACTTTTAAATCCGCTGAGCCATGATATACATAGAATTTTTTAATAATCTTTAATGTTAGTAATTATTAAATACTATTTTTAAACAAAGAATAACACGTGAAATAAATGTCTAAAGAAGGCGCAAAAATTAAAATCGACTCGTATAAGGGCGCTTTCGGCACGATCAAGGGTTTTGAGTTCACTACCGGAAAGATCGTGAGCGAAGGCGACGCGACCGAGTGGGAACCAATGGGCCCTCATCCAAAACCTCACATTCCAACCCTACGAAGTTGGTTCATGAAGTTAATGGAACGTTACAAACCTTTTTATATGCCAATCTGCGATATGTGTTGCCTCTGTACTTATGGTAAATGCAACCTTTCAAAAGGAAGAACAGGGGCATGCGGTATAAATATGGAGACGCAACAAGCTCGTATTGTAGAGATTGCTTGCTGTATTGGTGCCGCTTGTCATAGTGCACACGGAGACCATTTGTTACATTGGCTTAAGGAGAAATACGGTAATGTGCCAATTAATTTTGGCTCAAACATTGCTGTGGAGATGCCATGTACTCGAATGGTTGTTGGGATGAAACCTGAGACCTTAGAGGACCTAGAAACGGCAATGGAATGGGTTCACTATACGATTACGCATCTCCTTGCCTCTGGTCATACGGGACAAGAATCAAGCTTTTTGGATTACGAAGCTAAGAGCTTTTTAGCAGGTTTAGCAGACTCTGTTGGAATGGAAATTTCAGATGCCGTTCAAATGGCAGCATATGGCTTTCCAATCGGCGATCCAAATGTTCCTATAGTAGAATTAGGAATGGGTACAATTGACACGAGCAAGGCCACGATATTAATGATCGGACATAATGTCGCTCCTGGAGTTGAATTAGTAGATTACATCAGAGAAAAAGGATATGAGAATAAAATCGATGTTGGAGCAATATGCTGTACTGCCCACGATTTAACTCGCTATTACGATGGTGCAAAAATTATTGGATCAATGTCTAGACAACTTCATTTCATCCGTTCCGGATTAGCTGATGTTGTCATGGTAGACGAACAATGCGTAAATCTTCGGTCCTTTGAAGAGGCTGAGAAAGTGGGTGCTCCTTTCATTGCAACAAACGAGAAGAATATGGGCGGACATCCAGATCGAACAAACGATCCCGTAAACGAGATAGTTGACGACCTTGTCAGTGGTAAAATGCCTGGAGTTTTAATTTTAGATCCGATAAAAGCTGGTGCCGTTGCCGCAGAAGTCGTACTCAAAATAAAACCAATTAGACAGGCTAAAAGTGGCGTTCCAGACGAGCAAGGATGCATTGACATGGCAATGAAATGCAATGGATGTGGTAATTGCCAGAGGAATTGTCCCAACGATTTACCACTTACTGAAGGGGTCAATTTAGCAAAATCAGGAGACTTCTCCTTGTTGGCGAGCGTATTTGACGATTGTTTGGGCTGCGGGCGTTGCGAATCTGATTGCATGAAGGAAGTTTCTCCCTTAACGCTTTTGATGTATGCTGCTAGAGATCAAATAAGAAACGAAAAGTATAATTGTAGAGTCGGTAGAGGTCCAATTCAAGACACTGAAATTCGAAATGTAGGTGCTCCTATAGTGTTAGGAGAAATTCCGGGCATTGTTGCTATCATTGGATGTCCCTCATATGCAAAAAGTATAAAGGAACTTTACCAAATGGCCGAAGAATTCCTCACGAGAAATTACATAGTTGTTGTTTCTGGATGCGGTGCCATGGACATCGGACTCGTCAAGGACGAAGAAGGAAAAACACTATACGATAGATTTCCTGGTACCTTTGATAGAGGAGGGTTGGTAAATGTTGGCTCTTGCGTTTCAAACCCACATATCACGGGTGCTGCTTGTAAAGTAGCCAATATTTTTGCCAGAAGACCATTACGAGGAAATTTCGAAGAAATAGCTGATTATATCCTCAATCGGGTTGGTGCAGTTGGCGTTGCATGGGGCGCCATGTCTCAAAAAGCCGCAAGCATCGCAAGTAGTGCAAATGGTCTCGGTATTCCAGCTGTCGTCGGACCTCACGCCGCAGAATATCGTAGAGCTTATGTAGGACGTGCTGATCAAGAAGAGGATTGGAAAGTTTTTAACGCGAGAGACGGAACTAGTGGACACGTGGTCGGTCCTGGTCCTGAACATCTATTAACTACCGCTGAATCCATAGAACAAGCGATTTGCTTGGTAGCAAAACTAGCCCTAAGACCCGCTGATAACTCAAAAGGAAGGATGATCAAGCTATCTCACTGGATAGACTTGGAAAGAAAGTATAAGGGTGTCGAATTTCCTGAAGACTTGGATAAGTTCATCAGATTAGAAGCCGACATTCCAATTGCAATGAAAGACGGTATTATGGCTTACTTGAAAGAAAGGAATTGGAAACCAAAAGAAATTGTTGATCCAACCTTGCTTGAGAGGTTATGCCACACTTAAACCTTTAATTTTATTCTTTTTTTTTTATTTCTGATTTTACAATTAATAAATAAATAATATTAGTTGCATTTCATTTATTATAAGCGATAGCAATGGAAAAAAAAAACAAGGAATTTCTAAAACTCTCGAAATTATTGATACATTGGGCTGAGCATAACGACTCTCATAAAGAATCGTTTTCAAAATGGCAAGATGTGGCCAGAGAAAACGGATTAAATAACATTGTTCTCTATCTGGAAAAAGCTAAGGAAATGCTCGACGAAAGCTCTAAATACCTTCTTAAAGCTCACGAAGAGCTAGGTTAAATCATTGCTTTAAATTCTTTTATAAAAACATATTTATTAAAGGCATCAGTTGTTCCTTAAAATATTCTAACTTATCATATACAAGTTCCAGATTACTAGTTAGTACCCATAAAAACACTGGAATCTGAAGGTCGGAATATTCAAATAATTTTTCTCCGCTAATTGAAAATCCATTTAAAGGAAAATCTAATGATATTGATTTTTCTCTGATTAAACCAATTGATGTATGAAAATTTGAAAGCGTTTGAAGAAGCAACGCCGTATTATTTATCAACATCTCATCGGTGCTATTTTTGGTATAATTACCAAAAATTAACCCATCCATAGAAATCAAGCTCGCTGCCTTTGCTTCGATTGTTCTCGTAAAGTCCTCCAGAATGTTTTCGATGATTTCTGATGTTTCCGATACTTTTTTAAGGGCAATGCTAAACATTTGCATTATGGATTCTTTCTGAAAAATGGTGGTATCGCAATATTCAACAACGATGCCCTGAAATTCTTTAGCCACTAAATCTATCTTATTCACGATATCTGTCTTATTTTTTTGCCATTGGAGGGTTTTTCGAATATCTTGATCGCTCTTGTTAAGAACCGCCAACACGGGTGGTTGTTCATCCAAGTCTTTTAAAGCGGTTAACACCTGTCGAAAGTATTCCGCAGCTTCGTTGAATCTGCTCGGATCTTGGGTGTCAATAACATATAATACCAGGTCAACCTCTGTGAAGAATAATTCTGGTTTATTGAAGTAATATTTGTCTCTGTATTGAACTTGACCACCTAAATCCCATGAAATTATTGGAAATCCGAAAAAGTCTAATTTTTCTCTCTGAACTCCCTTGGTTGGTAGCAGTGACTTAATAATAGAAAATCTATCTTGAATAACTGCTAAAATTGAAGTTTTACCTCCATTATCAAGACCAATTAATACGATCTTTTTTTGCTTTCTTATTTGTTCACGGACAACTTTCTCGAGAACTCGAGAGATTTTAATCCATTTTATTAATATATGATTTGATAATTCTTTTATTTCAGGAGGATTCTCTGGGTCCAAACTAGCCAAATCGCCTATAGATTTTATATTCCGGTCTAATAACTTGTCTGAATTGATTTGATCAACGCCAATGAGGGATTCAGGCTTTAAATTAAGTATTTCATCGAGTTCATCTGGAATTAGCACGCCTGTCTTAAAAAAATCCTTTATTTTAGATATGCTTTCGTCGTCCGACATTTTAATCGTATCTATTATTAATTTAAGTATTTAGTAGAACTATTTTAAAATAAAAAGTTCCGATATATTTATTATTTATGACTTCAATAAAGAAAAAGATATTTTTAAAAATATGTTTTTGAATAATCCGTGATTGGTTTTTCGTGCGGTAAAACCAGATTAAGATAATTTTTTATTCTAAAAACTAAATTATTTATGTGTAAAGGCATATATAGAACTTAAAATACTCACAAGTAGAATTATTCGTTAATATATTGGAAAAAAGGATCGACACCAGTGGCAGAAAAAATACCTGAAAATGTTGTTTTATGTGTGGATACGTCAAGATCGATGATAAGAACTGATTATCATCCTAATAGATTAAGCTCAAGTGTGGATGCGTTAAAGAGTCTTGTAAAACTAAGGCTCGAAACCGATCCAAAAAGTACATTTGCCATTGTAAGTTTTTTAGAAAAACCGACTTTAATACTGGAATTTACAAACATTATAAATGTCATTCACGATCATCTCGACTCTTTAAGGATTGGGGGAAAATCACCTTTAGCAGAGGCCTTGGCTTTATCAGTGAAAGTCGCAGTTCGAGAATTAAGAAAAATTGACGCTAAAACACCCAAGATCCTTCTCGTTTCTGATGGCAATTACTTACAAACTGATACTGATTTATTTAAGATAGTGAAATTATCAAGAAGTTTGAATATTAAAATAGATGTCTTTAGAATTGGAGAAACCAGCGATTACAAGACTATGAAAAAAATAAGTGAATTATCTGGAGGAAGAATATTTTATGTAAATTCTCCAGAATCTTTGGTTGATGCTGCTCATAGTTTCGCTACTGATAATGTAAAGGACCCTGGATTAGACGAAGGTTCCTTGGTGAGGAATCCTGCCATCCTTAGAAAAATTGCCGCAGATCCTTTACGCGTCCAAGACTTAACCGAAGATCAAGAGCAACGTATAAAGCAACTCCGAGGAGAAGCTGATTACAAAAAATGTTCAATTTGTTTTTCAGAAACTGATCCGAGTAGTAAAGGTACTTTTTTTCTTACTGGTAGATATTGCCCTAACTGTCAAAGCCCGTTTCACATTCATTGTTTAGCTGGGTGGGCTGCTTCTCAAAATGAAAGAAATATTAAGCAATCCGGGACCTGTAGATGCCCCCATTGCTTCTACTTGTTGAGAATTCCCTCTGAAGTGTCTCAAATGAGAAAACTTAGGACTTTAAGTGCCTTGTCTCAGAAAAAAACGGAGTCTAAGGGTCCTATAGCATTCCAAGCAATGAAAAAAAATACTTCGGATCTGGAGGGGGACGATTTGTATAGTTCGTGTCCAGTATGTAATTACATATTTGAACTAGAACAAGATGTTATTGAATGCGGAAATCCCGACTGTGGGAGCATGTACCACCTTGAATGTTTTTCGAAACTAACAAATCATCAATGTAAGGTTTGTGGTAGTAAATTAACTCTAACTTAATTATTAGGAGCAGATCTATTTAATATGACTAATAATCATTCCTTTTCTTATGGGAATATAGAACTAGGGTTCGGTAATTTTAACTTGCCGCCCGTTCTCATCGGTACAATTTTTTATCAAGGAGAAACAATTGTAGATAAGAAAAATGCTTGTAATTTTAACGAAGTAAAGGCAAAAAAAAGAATTAATACTCAAAAAGAGATCGCAAAAAAATTTAAAATCCCAAATCTCGTTGAAATATCTGGAACAGATCCTGAATCGATGGTAAAATATTTAGAATTTTACTTGAATAATTTTGAGCCTCCCTTTGTCTTGGGGGGTTCAATTGATGCTAGGATTGCCGGTGTTGAGTATTTACACGAACAAGGAGTTAAACCAACTAATTATATCTACAATGCAATCTCTAACCTTAAAAACAAGAAAGAAGCCGAAATAATCAAAAAATTCAATATCGATTCGGTTGTTATTCTCATTTTGGGAGCACAAAACATGACCTCTACCCAAAGATATGCTTATGTCACGAAAAAAGAGCAGGGTGGAAAAAATAGCGTCATTGGGGGGCTTCAAGAGATGGGTGTAAAAAAAATATGGATTGATGGGGGAGTAATCGACTTGGAAAGCTTAGCACACATTTTAGAGACCCAGAAAATGATAAGCACTTCTCTTAACCTACCGGTAGGGACAGCTCCAACACTATTTCTCTTCATGTACTCTTCACCAAAAGCGAACGCCGTCTTCCACACGAAATATAGAAAGGCAAGCATCATATTTCCAGCAACCTTGTTTTCAAACTTCATATTTTATGGTGCAATCGAAGATGCCAAAGAATGCATTTCTGCAGCTTATCAAGCATCGGAATTTAAAAACATCCTAAAATCCAAGAATATTGACCTTTTTGGCAAATACTAAAAAATAAATGCTTTTCTGGTTGTATATCATTTATAGAAAAATAATTATCTGTCGTTTAATCTAATATTACTTGAAGGTGATAAAATTGTATAACGGTCAAGAAAAAGAAGAAAAAGAACTCGAAGCAGAAAAGATGATAGATCAAGCTGAGAATTTGGCGGATAAAGGAAAAGGGACTGAGGCTATCAATTTATTGGAAAAGGCTGCTCAGATATATCTCGATATCGGTAGTTACATTAAGTTGGACGAAATTTACATACAAATATCGCGAAAAATCTCACAATTCAAAAATAACCTTCAAGCAATCCATAGATTAGAGTCCATAGTAAGAAAGACCGAAGAATTGGAACTTGAAGAAATCAGCGCTAAATTAATGATACAATTAGGGAATATAGCATATAAAATGAACGATTACGAGAAAGCAGGGGAAAGCTGGATGACTGCTTCCGAATATTTATATAAGAGTGATCCCGAAGAATTTGAGGGATTATCCTCAATGTTACTTCTAAAAGCGGGTCAAGCCTTGGAGAGATCTCCTACTAAAAAGACACTTGGAAAAAGGCTTATCTTGCGCGCAATTATGAAAATAAATAAATTTGACGAATTATACGAGATGGAAGAAAAAAGAGGAAATCAACTCATTGAAATGAAAGAATTCGAAGCGGCTTCTAAAAAATTTCGAGACATATCCAAGAGTTTCAATGATGCATTAAATAATTTAGGTAATTTAGTTGACGAGGAAGGTTCAAGAGACACTTTTCTTAACGCAAAAGCCCGATTTACGCATTTTATTGCTGAATATCTCACGCTTGCGGCGCTATGCTTAAGAGCTTCTGAAGATCGCTCTTTTAACGATAGAATAAAAGAACTTGGAAACGAAGCTATTAAACTGTTCCAAGATGCGATCTCAATCCAAAAAGAATATCTACTCGAGAAAAAGACAGATTTTGACAAGGAGATTCTTTATAGAATAACTTTTGACGCAATGCTCTTGGAAATAACCCAAAAAATGCTTGGTGTTACCGTATTAGATTCTATCCAATTCCTTCTCAAAGAAAGTGAGGAAAATGAAGCCCTATTTAAACAGATTAAAGAAACGCCTTATTTTAAAATAACAGAAAGATTTCAAAAGATTGGCATTATAGATAGTCTTGAAGAATTGTCAAAAATCCATTTAGGGCACTTTGAGTTCGTGAAAAATACCCTGATTTCTTATTTCTTAACCAAATGATTTAAATCACTTTTAAATCTCACTTTTTATACTCTTAATAGGTATGTAGATCGAACAAATCTTTATATAGGATCAACAACAATTAAACATAATAATGCATTTCTAATATAAAAAGAAGCTAGATGTGAACATTTAATGAAAATTTTATATGTCAATCCAAGTCGAATAGCATCTGGTTTGGATGCGGTAATCAAGGGTCCACCACTAAGCCTAATTTCAATAGCCGCTATGGTTCCCGAGCACGGAGCGACCTTATTAGACTTTAAGGTAGAAAAATTCCGGGAGAAAGATTTTCGAAAGGAATTAAACAGACACGACATTGTTGCCATTACTTCGATGACTCCTCAAGTCGATTCTGCGTTGGATACAGCCCAGATAGCCAAGGAGCAGGGTTGCACTACGATCATTGGAGGATATCATCCCACGCTCGATCCTGATTATGTTGCGGGGCATCCTAGTGTTGACTACGCCGTAAGAGGTGAAGGTGAGCACACATTTAGGGAAATCATTGATTTTCTCGATGGTAATAAAAAGAATATTTCCAAAAAAGATATCGATGGGATATCTTACTTGAGGGAAGGCAAAATTGTTCATAACAAACCTCGAGCTTTAGAGCCTAACCTCGATAATTTTGAAATTCCAAGACACGACCTTATCAAGCGAAAAAATTACATTTACTTGGGAACGCGCTTGGATCAAATGGAATCCTCGAGGGGATGTCCTCACAATTGTACATTTTGCTGTATAAAAAAAATGTGGACGGATCCCAACAGTCATAAAATGTCCTATAGGACGAAAAGCTTGAAACGGATAATGCAAGAAATATATTCCGTCGATTGGAAGTTTAATTTTTTATTTTTTTGCGAAGATAACTTTACCATTAATGTCAAGCGTACCAAGCAAATTTGCGACGCCATCATCCAATCAGGAGTTAACAACAAGCTTTATTTCAGTTGCCAATCTCGAGTGGATACCTTGTATAAAAATCCTTGGTTGATTGATCTTTTACAAAAAGCGGGTTTCAGGCAGATCTTCTTGGGCATCGAAACGGTTCACCAACAAAGCCTGGATGCCATGAATAAAAAAAACACCACACCTCGAATGACGCAAAAAGTCGTGGAAATGATTAAAGATCGTGGTATTTCTATATTTGGGGGCGTTATAATTGGATATCCCGGAGAAACCAGAGAAATGGTACATCAAACGATTCAATTCGTGCGCTCGCTTAAATTAACCTGCGTTCAATTCACGCCCATAACGGCCTTTCCTGGAACGGCGTTTCACGATGAAATGAAACAAAAAGGAATGATCACGAGTAGAAATTATAAGCATTACAACTTGTTCCAACCCATGATGAAGACTGATCAATTATCAAATATCGAGATATACCGACTTGTGGCCGAAGCTTACGCTTCTTATTATCTTAACAGTAGCTATGTGAAAGATGTCGCAACGCGATACTGCAATCCCTTTGGGAAATGGACTTGGATGGGATCTTCTGTACCTCGATTCGTAAAAAGTGTCATGTCCGAAGCATATGGGATGCTACACACGCAGGGAATATCGAGTTCGGCAGTATCAAACGATCTTAAAGATTTGGAAGTTCGAGCCAAGCAATCAAATACATTTAATTACAAGATCACGGAAACGCCTCAAAAAGACGGGGCGAAATCTGGTGTTGATGTTATTGATTCCTTTAACGCTCAAATCGCCAAAGAAAAAACAAAAACACAATTAGCATAAAAAAAAAGGATATTCTTTACTATAATTACAGGATCACGGAAACTCCGACTAACAAGCTAATTGACAAAATATTTAGTAAATTAGGTTTTGCTTCCAAAATTTATACTAATTGATAAAAGATAATGTTATTAGAGCCAATATAAGTAAAAAAATTCTATTAAGAATTGTATAAAAATGTGATAATATCAACAAATTTTAACAATTCGGGGCGATAACACCATCGCCGCAATTTCCTTGCCAGTGAAGGCTGTGGGAACTACTTTTCGTAAGATATTCATCGCATTGTTTACGAACGCATTGATCTTCATTCCTTTACTCGATTAAAATAATCCTTGCTTGAACCGTTTACTTGCAATAATTGACACATCTCCCTTTTTCACATGTAATGGATAGATTTTCATTAATATTAATAGGTTAGCCCCCTTTGATGTACTATATCATTACAAGAAAAAAAGAAGCCATATCTACTTTTTAAATCTTTTTTAATTATTAAACCTAAATTTAAAAACATATTTAGGGAGGTTTTATTAATATTTACTTAGAAATGTATTTTTGATTGATTGATGTTTGAAAGAGAATTTAAGGTAAATGAATATATTACTTTAAAATTAGAAGAAGATACTACTATTATTTATGTTAATGATAAGAAGTTTGAACAATGCAAGTATCTTCTGTTAACTATTAATCCTGAAGATATCGAAGACTATGAGGATATCCAATCAATTGACGAGGCGTCTGAAAGATTAGATCGATCCTTGGAACAAAATAAGAGGCTTATTCCCCCAGAAACAGAGTTTTGGGGTCATTGTTCAAACCTTCAGGCGTGGGTAGAGAACGATTACGACACTCGTCTCCTACATAGAAATATTGCTTTTCCCCTGCTTAAAAAACTCTCGATGGCTGGCGATCTCAAGGCTAAAAAATTATTTAAGGATGAAATCGCAGAAAGATTCTCGAGTGGACACGAGACAGTAATGAATTACCTTAAAGAGCGAAATTATTTAAATTATTTAAATAGAAAAGAGCGACTGACTCTTTATCGTGGCATGTTTGAAGCAGGTTCGCCTCAAGTATTAAAATTTCTCTTTGATAGCGGCGTTTTAGACGATTTAAAATTAAGTGAGCAGGAAATCAAACCATTAATTGATAGTATTGATATTGAAAGAATTAGAAAATCTAAAGAAGAGATCGCTTTTCCCTTGATAGAAAAATTAGTGACGCTTCAACACCCACTTTCTCTCGAAATATTTCAAAAAGACATTAAAACAATGTTTGAAAAGGGAACAGCAAGTCAAGTAATGTTCTTATTTAATAAAAGCTATCTTTACCGCCTCACAGACACTGAGATTAAAAACCTAGTAAAAAATTTTAATATTGAACGAATTCTTGATGATAAGCCTCAATTGATTTTTCCTATATTAGAAAAATTGATAATCCTTGGAAATCCCTTGGCATTATCGCATTTTGTAAATACACTTAAAAAAACTTTTGAAAAAGGGACATTAGACGATTTAGAATTTATAATTAACAATAGTTATCTTAAATACATTAAAAAAGACGAAATGGAATTATTAATCAATCCGAAAAATTTTGATTCTTTAGAAAAAATAAACGATTTTCGAGTATATTTCGTATTAAAATCTTTAAGCAAGGCAGGAATAATGAGCGCTGCAATTATGTTAGAGAGAAAGCTCCTAAAAAAAATTGAAAGTGGTTATCCAAATGCACATGAGTATTTGAATCAAAATTTTTTGGATCTTACGAAACAACAACATAAATTATGTAATCAGCTTGAAAAAATAAATGATACAATTAATTACGGGAAATACATAATAAATGATTCAGAAAAACTTCAATTGATAAAAGAATACGATAAAATTGCAAAAAAGCTAGCTACGAACATAAAAACATGGGTAAAACGATTTTATACTACTTTTCATTAATTTGATAAATAAAAAGTAAAGGAAAAAAAAAATTAATGTTGGATTTTCGTCCCACAATACTTGCAGAAATTATCGTTGGGCGTTATTTTACTGCCACAAGCTGAACATTTCTTTGAATCTGCAGGTGTGACCGTTTCGGGAGCTTTAACTGCCCTACCAACTAGCTTACCACCGCAATATACGCAAAAGCGACTCTTCATGTCGTTTTCTGAACCGCAACGCGCACAAATTTGTATCTTTTTGATGGTTGCTTCGGGTGATACCGCTTCAGTCTTCTTTGGCTCCACTTTTGATTTTTCTGTTTTCTCGGTTTGGGTGGATTTAACCTTTGCGTCTTCTTTAGCTTTAAGGCGTTTCTGACCCCTTCTAGCGATAACTGCTGCTACAACGATTAATGCCACGATCCCCATAATCACCAGTAAAATGGGAATTGCGCTCACCCATCTTTCTGCTGCCGTATGTCCAGTTTTATAGGTAACATCAAATGTAATGTCAGTGTAATATTCGGGGGAAAAATTTGGATCGAAATAGATATAAAAGTACCAATTTCCCGATCTTGGAACCAGGTAAGAGCCGGTTAATGGAACTCCTGGGTTGATGTCATCGTGATAATCTGCCAAGTTTAGATTATAAACGCTGTTCGAAGTATAGCTCACAGTAAAGTCCACTTCGTATGTACTTGATGTGGTTCCATTGTTCACCCAAACAACATAATAGTCACCTGGGTGATTTACGGTTTCAGTTCCCGATTCGCTAAGAGTATTTTGTTCTAAAACCAAAGCATCGGTCTCGTCGATAGAATATCCGTTGGCTAATAAATACATGACTGCCTCGTCAACAACATAAAAATCAAGCGTTCCAGTAGAGATAAAGTTGTAAGAGATTTGCGCACCATCATCTAAATATACAAAATAATATTCGTAATAACCTGGTGCCACTTGCATGTCCGTCTCTGAATAACTATCAGATCCTGTAGGGGAGTAAAACGAATCAAAAGAACTATCAGATATTGCAAATCTAAGCGAAGCGACACTGGTCTGAATGCTAAAATCAATCATACCTCCCGCTTCAATGTATTCGTATTCGTACCAATACTCGTTGTAATACAAATATTCCGTGGATCGATAGTTAATATTACCGTTTACATCTGCGTCACTAAAAGGATACCAGAAGCTCACGCCCATTAGGGGCAATATTACGAGGAAAGAAAGAATCACTAAAGCCACACCGCCACCCACATAAGACGGCGAATAATACCAAGGACGATACCACCAACCGCTCCAATAGGGAGAATACCAAAACCTCCGATACCACGGTCCATAATAATAATACCTGCGATGAGGCCTGTAATACCTGTGAGAATATGCTCCCCGGCTACCAGACACGGTGCGTGTTGCGCCGGTTCTACCAAAAGGTCTACCTCCTGAACTATAGCCTCTGCTGTAACTCCTACTATATCCGCCTCCAAAGCCTCCTCCCCTACCGCTGAAGCCTCCTCCAAATGATCCACCTCCCCTGAAGCCACCGCCACCTCCAAATCCTCCGCCACCACCTCTGGGCATGTTTACGCACCTCCCTTTGTATTGTTTGAAATTCCCTTTTGGACGAAAATATAATCTCGAAAGATTGCCAACAAGAATAACACCATAGAAAAGATAGATAGTATCAAGCCGACAACATCAATCTGTGGACCGGTGATATAACTTGCAGCGGTCGTTAAAGCAATTGAATACGATATCCATTGGATGATCATCAAAATTATCGGGATTAATGGTATGATGTATCGCAAAATTTTTCCTGTTTTAGGTTTTTTAGTATCCATAAATGCCGTGTATATAAGCGAAAACAGACCGATAAGTGCAAAAATTAAAACGAAGATGTTAAAAATGCTAATTCCAATCCACGTAGCAGATACGCTTTGATTAAAATGAAAATAATCTAAATTGAAATCGATACCTTTTACTTCGAAAGGAAAGAAGGTGTAATCTCCTCCGCTCAATCCAACCGCACCAATGTAATTTAAAAAATCAACTTGGTTCAAAGAGAAAAATCCATATACTTCAGCAATCGGTAATATAATTCCAAATACTAAAGCCATGATCGCACACACGCTAGAAAACCAAAATTCCACGATTTTAGTATTTTCAACAGGAATCAAACCAATCTCGTCAGGAATTTGGTCTGGGATGTAACCCCAGCAATCCTGAATCGTGGCTACTCCGACGAGCATTTCTTTATCAACCACGGGGACCACGGACACACCTAACTCTTGTAATTGCTTGTAAACTTGCTCAACAGGCGTCTCAAGTCCAACGGGTGTGATTACATACATCTTTGATTTAACATTTGTTGTTTTCGGATTTTCTCCCTCAGCAACCACATTCTGTACGATGTCAAAATCTGCTATCATTCCAAGTACTTTACCAGAACCTTTTTCCAATACGACTAAATCGGGGATTCCGATTTTTTTCATCTCCTTTGCAGCGTCTTCGATCGTAGCATCTGAATCTATGGTTCCATATTCGTCGTCAATAACGAGATCTTTTACTTGATATTGTTTTTTATGCAAACCCATGATAAATCATTTTTTTTATTAAATTTATAGAATGAACTACGAATAAACATTCACCCTCCTATTTAAGGTGATGTGGTAAATTTTTGAAAAAAGAGATTTTAATAGAAAACAAAACTTATTTTAGAGAAGGATATATATAATTGAGAGGTGGATCATTAACTGAGATTCTGTTTTTCGAAAATGCGTTGCGTGTGATAGTTTTATAACTTTAATAGTACTACTTTATGTTTTAACTTACTTATTTTTCTAACCCCATGAAGACCAGAGCTATAATCACAAGTTATGAGCGAAGAACTTTCTAATTTCTTTATTTGTGCAGATATATTCGCTTCAGTCATGTTAAGAGCACTAGCAATAGCACTTACATCTTTGGGTTCGTCCCGAATGAAGTTTAATATGTCACGACGGGTTTTACTCGAAAGTGCTTTGGCAATCTCTTCAATAAGCGAGTCATTATCAATCACCGTAACTACATCTTCTTCTTCGTTTTTAAGTTCGATTTCCAATAAACCAGAAGATTCAGTTATTTCCATTTTTTTACCATCTAAAATTTTAATCTGTTTTATAAACCTGTCATAGGTAAAACATTTAAATGCGATATGATATTTACAATATCGTCGATTTTTTGTACTTTATCCTACGATCTTATAAAGTTTATTCACGTTTTTAAAGTTTTATTGGGTATTTTTATGTCATCGATTGTAATAATATCCATCAATTGATTACAAAAAAGACATTTGAACACGATTGATTATATTCGAGTCTTTTGTATTAATAAGCGTTTTTTCGTATAACTAATTATTTGAGTAAATTAAAATCGTTTAAAATTGCCCTTGAATAATTTAATTCTCCAATATTTAAATAATAATTATTAGATAACCCTTTTCCCCATGCTGAATGGGAATATAATTAAAATAGTTCCAAAAATCTACAATAATAAGAATTATTTTTTGTATAAACAATTATTTAATTATATAGGTTATTAATAGATATAATACTTAGAAATTAATTACAAATACCAAATCGTGAAAAATATTATCACAAATAAGCCAATTTGTTTAATCCTTGACCCGTACTATTTATTGAATCTATAATATTAGAATTATTAACGACTTGATATTATTACTTCAAAAAAAATCTTATTAATTAATTTATTTTTAATAAATTCGCTTATTTTTAAGAAGAGAGATACAAATTAACAAATCTCATAAATCAAATAGTTTTAAAAGACATTAGGAGATCTTTGGAGCATTAGATTCTTTATAGATATTAGAGGAAGGGCTTTATTAACTTAATAAGCAACATCGTTAATTATTATTCATTTTTATGGTCTATTTCAATAACCTAACATTTAGAATTAATTTTAAAGGCAATTATAATCTGGATGTTAATTTTAATGACTCTAAGCAAATATTTATGCTGGAATTATTATATTTTTTTTCAAAAATTTAAGATGAATAATTCAAATAGAATAATTTGATCACAAATGACGACTATCGAC
>JAFGGO010000114.1 GCA_016930515.1 Promethearchaeota archaeon
CGACCATTACCGTCAATCCGGCGGACATGTATCCCGAGGCTCACTTCACGCCAAGTTCCACGAGCGTCGAAGTGGGAGGGGAGGTGTCGTTTGAATTCGATGGCGAATACGGAGATCCCGACGCAACCTTCCTCTGGGACTTCGACGACGGAACCACCTCCACGGATCGCAATCCAACGCATCAATTCACTTCCAGGGGAACCTACAACGTGAACCTGACCGTGACCGACGCTGACGGCGACGTGGATTTCTATAACGCAACCATTGTGGTTACTCCCATAGTAGCAGATCTCTATCCATATGCGAGTTTTAAAGCGAATGCCACGATTATTGTCCAAGGACAATTCGTTAGCTTCGAGTTTAACGGCGACGAAGGGGACGGTTCGTTAACATTTTACTGGGACTTTGGAGACGAAACGAGCAGCACGGACGAGAATCCCATCCATCGGTTCACCAACGTGGGAAAATATAACGTTACCTTGCTCGTGAGAGACGTCGATGGCGATCCAAGTTTCGCATGGTTGAATATTACGGTGGTCGAAAGCCTTGATATCGCGATCGAAGGCTTGACTGAGGGCGGATCAATCGTCAGGGATTCCAATTTCGAAATCAGGGTTACGTTAGACGAGGACGTAATTAACGACGTTTCGGTGCGAGTGATTATAAGCGGTCCGGTACAAGCGCCTATAAGGAATTCTGGTACGGATTTCGAATTGGAAATGGTTTTGGAGTCGGGCGCCTGGGTGGGCTATTGGGACGCGAGCGCGTGCGCTCTTGGAGACTACGCGATTACGATTACCGTGTTCGATAAAAACGATAACGTGATCCAAACGCAGTCGATAACGGTAACTCTTGAAAGCGAGATGCACCCCCCTTCGACAGGACTTCCCGTTGGTGTCGTCGTTGCCGTCATTGGTGCTATATGCGCAGTGGCAATCTTGATGCCAGGATATGTTCTGACAAAGAAGTATCGAAACAAGAAAAATACCGTTCGAAATAAAGAGCTCAACAAGTTTCCAAAACCAAGACCAAAATCAAAATCGGATTCCCCGAACAAATATCGATCAGCAGGGGGAACTGCGGACTCGATGCTGGAGCTTCAAAAGACGGAAAGCGAGTTGGAGATTTTCGAAGATCGCGATGTGTGTCAAATCCACAAGGGGTTCATTAAAGGCGTTATCTTTTCGTGTCCGAAATGCAAGGCGAAATACTGCATGAAATGCGCAAGACTCATTGCCCAAAAAGATGAAGGGTGCTGGTTGTGCGGCCAAGATTTTCGAAGAGAGATTGATGCTTTAATTCTCGAAGATCTCGAAGCAAATCCAATAGAACTCAAGGATATTTTCGATGAAAAGTCACTACAAGATTTTTTAAAGGAGAGCAATTTATTAAATGCATTAGGAGAGGGATGCGTTACGCTAGTTCCTCCCGAATTTCTCATAAAAGTCGACTCACTATCGTGGGAAAGCAACGAGGATAAAATCCAATTCTTGAAAGAAATAATGGCCGTCCCATCCGAAATACGAGAGGAGTGCATCGAAGAAATGATTCGAGGTTTACAAGACGACTTTGATGGAAACAATGGTGAGGTTTTATGAATATGTCAAGTGAACTACTTGAAACAGAAAAAATTGTTTTTGATATGATTCGAGATCTTCTAAGCGAGAAACAAATTTTCGATAGCAAGAAGTTCGTATCGTTAATTATTTCGAAATTTGCGAATTTATCCATTAACATGAATAAAGAAGGAATCAAGCAGATATTATATTCTCTTATTTCGAAAAATATGATAATAGAAGGATCAGCGCTTTCAATAGACGATGTTCTCACAAACGAAAATCGAAAGAATATATACGATCACTTGTGTTTAAATCCCGGAAAGTATGTTGCACAACTTATGAATGATTTAAAGTTAAGTCATCATGTTGTTGTTTGGCACCTTGCCATTTTGAGAAAATTTAATTTCATAGAAAAACAATCCTTCGATAACCATGTGCTTTATTACGATTCAAGGATGGATTTTAGCGATGTGAAAAAATCATATTTAATATCAAAAAACAAGAAAATTCTGGATTATTTAAAACAAAACAACATTGGTGTTATTAAATCGCAAATTTCTAGTGATCTCAAAATGCACCTCACGACGCTCGATAGAAAATTAGAATTATTAGTAGAACACGGTTTAATTGCCAAGGAATATATTGATAATTCTTACCTTTTCTTTTGTAGCAAGCAATAATACTAACAACATTTTTAAAAAAATATCCAATTTTTTTTATATAATTCTGGGAATCGTGCTTTTCAACAATTAAAGCAGGAAGAAATTAAGATGGTATAAGCTTTTTTTTTTCAAGATTTTTTAGTATTTTTAGCAACATGTCTTTAATACAATTCAAACATTTTATAAATCATGGACAAGTGTAAAAAATGCGGCATGATCCGTTCGATGAAAGACTTGGTGCGCCTCGAAGATGGTTCTTTGCTTTGTTTTTCATGTTGGAACAAACGCTTGAAAGAACGGGAAAGCGAAGTTGATTAATGAGAACTCATGTTAAATCTTTATAATTTTGAGCTTTTTGAGAATTTAACTTGTCTTGTATAATAATTAAATTATTTTTTTTTATAACATCAATTTTTTCAATAATTTTTAGATGTACCGACCTTTCAATACTCCAATCACGGATATGTTTGCAAACGCAACGATGTTTAAAACAATCTCAAAAATTTAGATATTTAAATCGATTGAGGCAATATTAACTAATAAAGTAGGATATTCCTTCGAGTTTGATACATTAGAATTTTAAAAATTTTGTCCTTTTCATAACTTTAGATTTCGCCGTTGGTAAATCTAGCGTTTTGAGTCATTTCTGAAATTCCATAATAGGTTCATTCAAAATTAAATTACTCTATTATAAAAAGATTCCAGATTAAAAAAAGAATTAATTGTTTTTAGGATTCTTAAAATTGAAATAACGATAATAAAAGGGTATTAGTGATAGAATAATAAATCCTAAAAGGTGGGAGCAATTTAAGCCGTTTATTCGTAAGAGAATAAGAAAGTATAATTTTCCAAGGTAAATTTTTTAATCCGAATATCCTTCTGCGATTTGTCTTTAAGGAGGGGTATCTTAACGACGAACTTGTAATCGTCGAGATAAACATTATCGTAGAAAGTATTCTGGATTTTGTCGAAATCTATAAACTTGCTTAGATTTAAATTTTCTTCTGCCAAGGGTGTTTGCATGGACATTTTTTTTCTCGTTTTTCATATTTTACTTTATAGGAGTGATTTTACGACTCCAGCGTTCATGCCGAAAAAAATCACCTTTGTACTTTCAAACGGTAACTTGGAAAATAGATGAAACTCTTATCGAAAATTGCTCCCATTATGATCGTGGTTAACCGCCATATATAAATGTTTCGACTTTTTGGTCAAAAAGTCGTTTGAATAAAAGCGTTTGAATTGATAGAAGCATTTAGCGCTCTATATCGTACAGTATATATTAGTTAAGAATTTAACATTATATCTTGGGAACCTTATTTAAAGGAGAATTTCTAAAAACTTTATTGCGTGATGGATTCACGATCGATATAAAGTTTTTGTTGATAATTAAAGCGAGTTTATTTTCCCTTGAACATTCAAATTCTAGCAGAAATTTAATAATTTAAAAGGATTTTTAATCTCAATAGAGGGAAAAACTAGTTGCTTTAGTTGTATTTTAGGAAATCATTTATACGGAAAGCAACTTTTCCCATAAATAAGTCAGTGAAAAAAAAAGTGATCAAAAACGAGAAAGAAAGGAGAGACAGATCAATTTAAGGATTACCTCAAGCATCAGGTTATGAATAACGCAAATAAAATTAAGGGAAAGCATCCGCCCATGATTAGGATCGTTGGAAAAGAGCGAAGAGTTTTAAAAGTCAACGCATTATACGATCTTGATTATCTTTTCAAGAATTTTTTTCTATTCGTGCTAAATGATAAATCAGAAAAGGCTAAAACCAAATATTACTTAGCCATATTATTGGCAAGCCAGAGTTCTGATTTTTTATCCGAGTTGGCCAAGAAGGGAATGTCTAAAAGCGATAATTTCAAGCTTATTCAATATTCAACTTACCCTAAATCTTCTCGCACGAGTTTGTTGCTTCTAAAAGAATGCACATCACTAGAAGAGTATAAATCAACAATAACATTATTACAGGAAAATCGAACGCGGTTTCGCAAGAAAATAATTGCCCTAGTTGAACGGGTGGAACCTCAATAATTATAAACAAGTAGTTCATAATAATATTAATGTAAATTTTTCCAAGAACACTAAAATAGCGTAGAGAAGATAAGTCATGTCGTTTCGAGAACACACGGTTAAAATCGTGGCAACATTAGGCCCTGCCTCGACTTCAAAAAAGATGCTAAGCAATCTCATTAATGCGGGTGTAGATCTATTTCGCTTGAACTTTTCCCATGGAACGCACGAGGAAAAACGAGAACTCGTCCAGAGGATTCGAGAAGTTAGCGACACGATCGGCATATTAGCTGACATTCAAGGTCCAAAGATGCGAGTAGGTACCTTCAAGGAAAAATCGTATAACCTCAATGTCGGTCAAGAGATCGCCGTATACGAAAAGGAAATCGAGGGGGATAACGAACAATTTTCAATACCATTGCCAGGTTTTTTAAATACGATGAAAAGAGGAGATATTTTTTACATTAATGATGGCATCATCAAGGTCCAAGTAGATAAGGTTTTAAAAGACCATCTCGTCGCAAAAGTACTAGCTGGAGGGTCTATTAGCGATAGAAAAGGCGTGAACATCCCAAGAGGAGACTTGCAACAAAAAGTTCCCACTGAAAAAGACATTAAAGATCTCGAGTTAATAGCCGAGCTCGACCCGGAATACGTGGCCATCTCGTTCGTGTCTAGTGGCGACGACGTCCTTCATGTTAAAAAGATTCTTGAAAATTACGGTAACGATAAAATCAAGCTTATATCGAAGATCGAGCGCCCAATAGCCCTGGATAATTTTGATCGCATCCTCACGGTAAGTGATGGCATCATGATTGCTCGAGGTGATTTAGGCGTGGAAATTGAACCAGACCAAGTACCTCTCAGGCAAAAAGAATTGATCTACAAGTGCAACAGGGAGGGAAAACCCGTGATCGTTGCCACGCAAATGTTAGAATCAATGATAACGAACCCCATTCCAACCAGGGCCGAAGCCAACGATATATACAACGCCGTAATCGATAGAACCGACGCCGTCATGTTGAGCGCCGAAACGGCAGTTGGTAAATACCCTATTAACGCCGTTAATGTTATGAGAAAAATTTCTCGCACCGCCACCGAGCACATGCAGCCCAGGTCTCCTGACGACTTCGACTCCGAGCGCTTGACACACACCCAAACCTTAGGACACGCCATTTACGACTTGGCTAAAGAAATGAAGGACCTTAACTTTAGGGGAAAAATTTTAGTCATCACCAGAGAAGGTTTTGGAGTAAAAATGATTGCTAAGTTTCGCCCAGAACTCCCTATAATCGCCATCACGCCTTCGAAGAGAACCGCTAGAGAACTAAATCTCATATGGGGCGTGCATCCCATTTTTCTTGACGACCCAGATTTTTACGAGATGGACGTGGAAAGCATCATAGAGCGATCTGTTAAAAATTCGGTAGAAATTGGAATGGTAGACGAAAACGAACATGTTATAATATTACTGGTCTCTAGGAAATACCAAAGAAGAGGTAATGTGATAGGATTGTATTATGTTGGCGAGATTCTCGAAGGTATAAAAGAAGAGTGATTTTATCCTCCATATTTAACCTCACTAGAGAGAATGAAATTGCAGTATAAACATTGAAATAAGATTAAATAGCATTAAAAGTTTATATCGCCCATAACGAACAATAATTCTTTACGATACTTTTTTTAAAGTGCACTATTGTGTATAAGGTAGTTCCTAATTTTATCTAACGGATTGAAATTTAGTAAGTTAGTTGGGGAACAACCTATCATTACAATGTTAAAGCATACATTAATGGTGAAAGATGGTTCAAAAATCAAAAAATTTTAGCGATCAAATCAGGGAGTTAGAAAATCAGTTGAAAAGTAGTTCTGATTCCATCGTGTCCGTAAACACGAAATATCGGGCTTCACAGGATAAGATCGATAAGCTAAATAGGATATTAAACGAAGAACGAGAACAAATTATAACGCTTATTCAAGTTATCAACGAGTTGTGCGAAAAATGCGATGAATTAGATTTTATCATCAATCCAGAAGATTTAAAGATGCTCAATAATTCAGAGGCCTTAATTTTGATTAATAATGCCATTAGAGCCATTACAAATAAAAAATAATCAATAAAAAGTAGAACAAAATTCAGGTTAGTCCTGCGTTGTTCAAGTTTATTCATTTAAGATTTATTTCGAATGGTTAATCGTTGACAATAACGCCTTTTTTCATCAGTTTTTTGATAATTTTTTGCATCGATTTCGAAAAATTAAGAGATGTGTTCATATTTATATTTATAGTTTTTAGTGACTCAAGGGATATTAACGACTCGGGGATATTTTTCAAGTTATTCTGCTGAAAATCCAAAACTTCCAAATTGTTAAGTTTTTGAACATCCACTTGGAATGTTTCGAGGAGATTATTCGAAAAAATTAATATTTTCAAGGATTCAAGGCTCGTTAACTGGTCTGGAACCTCTTTAAAATGATTGTTTTTCAAGATAAGCACTTCCAGATTTCGTAATTTTCCTATTGTTTGTGGCAGGGTTTCCAGATCGTTATCTCGAAAGTTTAAAAACTTAAGATTAGTCAATTCTCCTATAGAGTTTGGAAGGGTTGATAAGAAATTATCGTGTAAATCAAAATTTACCAGAGATTTTAAATTCTTGATGGATTCTGGGAGCGTATTCATCTTATTATCTCCCATATAAAGGATTTCGAGCTTTTCTAATTTAATTAATGGTTCCGGAAATTCCGTAATTCGATTAAAATGAAGATATATTTCTTTAAGTGCGGCAAGCGTTCCAATTGAATCAGGAAGTACGGTTAGTCCTGCTTCGCGCAATCCAAGTTTTGTTACTCGATTGTTTTCAACCGAAAAACCCATCTCAGTTTCCCATGTTATCTTATCCACTGGGGAAAATTGCATTCCCGTCATGCGTTCGAGTTCTTGGAGCACATCGACTTCGAATTGAAATATTTCTGCCCCCCAAAATGGTACAATTTCGTTAGGATCTTTTTTCTTCGCTCTAATATCTTCGTATGCTGTAATCCCACCTATTCCCTTGATATCTAATTTTTTCAAGATCAAGGCGTAAATTTCTTCGATCGTTACATCTAAATCCCATGGCTTAAACATTACGCCTAATTTCGTTGTTAACAAGGGAGGGATGTCTTTCTCTTCGTTAAATATTGGAATGATCTTTTTTTCGATTTTTAAAGCAGATTGCCATTCCATTTCCACGGCTTTTGAATCTAGAGCGTTTATGGAACAAAAAAGCAACACTAGATCGCATTTTCCTAAGTAATCGTTCATATACTTGTATATATCATCTTTCATGTCCTCTTGCCAATATAGCACATTTTCGATTTCGTTCTTTTCAACCAATTTTTCAGCAATTTCTTTTATCTTAAACCATTCTGCGTCTTTCGTTGCGTAACTCACAAATATTAAAATTCCCATCGCATAATCCCGCTTTTTGTGATTTGTTCTATTGATAAACATCATAAAATGACATGTTTTTAAAATATTCTGGTTTAAAACATTTCCGTGAAAATAAACATATCTCGTGAGTAATTTTAAAATCTAATTTAAAAAAAAAAAGCTGTTTTAGTTCTTAAAAATTGAGGATATCAATTTACTTATACAGAACCCAGCAAATGATTTGTTTTAATATCTGGGGGGGAAAGGATTTAATTTTTTCCACAATTGATTTTATAATTTTTAAAGACTTGAGTAAATAAAAAAAAAATATTAAGAACTAGACGCAGATACCGTAATATCACCCGTTACCGTACTAAGGGAGCATATATACGCAGACTCTGCCACATCAAAATCGTTTGAGACAAACTGTGCTCCGCTTCCATTACCATTACTCGAGAATCCAGACGCCGCGCCAACGAATGTATTTGAGCCTGTTGTATAAGTACCCGTAAATCTTGCCCCCACATTTGATAGGTTGTCCGCGTAAGTCACGCGTATCGATCCAGTGGTCGTGGAAAATGATCCCAAAACGCTTGCACCAGGCATCACTTGCTGAATAATATCTGCAGAAACACCCCCCGTTAACGTTATTAAGGTCATATCGCAATCACCAGTAAAGACGGGATTCGTAGCGTAGAAAGAGACGCTCCCCGTGACTGCCTTTCCAAATACATTTCCGCCAATCGAGCAATTTTCAAGGTTTATTAAAACATTTCCAGTAGTTGTTTCGCATGTAATTCCATCGTCAAGCGCTATTTCTGTTCCGATCGCGTCTATCGATCCCGTGGTTGTTTTCAATCGAATTTCCTTAAAGCAAGATCCTACGATGGTGTTCAAGGAAATATCTCCCGTAATTGCGGTGCACGCAATATTATACTTCACATCCGTGCGTAACGTGACCACAATCGAATTTCGTTCGGATTTAAACCACGATGAAGGGTTCGCAAAGCTTGAAGGACGACTTTCTAAGGAAAACGATGCCCCCGTGGAATTCTCCCAGTTGATAGGTTGATAATAATTCGTATATGTCGTTCCTTTCACAAAACCACCTTCAATTAGGAAATTTACATCAACCCTGACCAAATGTTCCGTTGGAGTATCGTTGTAACGTATCGAAACGCTAGCAGTTGAGGCGTAAAGGTCGAGTTCTTCGAATGTTGACGGAGAAGTATTATCGTAATAATACACGAAGGATTCTTGATATACTGAGTAATTAACCGTGAAAGCAATGGCAAACACGAAACCTGCAGTTAAGAAGGCCGAGATGACGAGACTCGCCACGATTAACTTTTTATTTTTTATAGTCGTTTTTTTCACCTATCTTCTTATTTTTTTTGTTTTTAATTATGATATATCGGCTTCAAAAGAAAAAAGATCTCGAGACCAATTTTTCGAATTTATAATATAATAATAATAAAAAATTGGAAATTGACTCCTTTTTTAGGAGTAATATCGTGGAAAAATTGCTTAAAAGTTGTCCTAAGCTTTTAATGAATATTTTAAAAAAAATCGTAATGTTTAAATATGTAAGTTGTCTTATGTAAATTAAAGGTTGACAAAACAGATTTTATATGGGATAATACAAAATCAATATAAAACGGGGAGGAAACGATAAATGTTTGAAAATGGAATGTTCGATTTTTTCAACGGACGAAGAACTTTAGAAGATCCAAGGAAAAAGGTTGTTCTGTTGCAAGAGGAATATGAAAAGTTACTTGAAGACCGCGAGGCTTTAGAATTGCTTTCAGAAAAATTCAAGGAATTAGCGCTCAAGAACAAGGCATTGGAAGAAGAAATGAAACTGTTAAAAAGCGAATTACATCAAATCGATAGTCTTAAGCAAGAAAAGCAAGAAGTTTTAAATTCATTGATCAGGGCAAAAGCCGATCTCGAAAACTACAAAAAGTTGATTGAAAGACAAAACAATAACTATAAACTTCAAGCAACCACAAATATTTTGAAAAAGATCATTTCGCATCACGACGATTTGGTACGAGCGGTTAAAAATGTAGATTCTCAAGAAAATGGAATTCAAGTAAAAAAAGGATTTGAAATGGTCATAAAAAACCTCGAGAAAATACTGATAGAAGAAAATGTGATACCAATGAATTGCGAAGGAGAAAAATTCGACCCATACAAACAAGAAGTTTTGATGGTGAGAGAAGAAGACGAGATCCCCGAAAATACAATATTAGAGGAATTGGAAAAAGGATACTTTTATCACGGTGAAGTCTTACGCCCCGCAAGGGTCGTTATTTCAAAAAAACCAACAACCATATCAAAATAATAAATAATTGAAAATAAAAAAAATATCAAAAAGGAGTGAATAAACTATGGGAAAAATAATAGGAATAGACCTGGGAACATCTAATTCGGCCGCTGCTGTATTAGTAGGTGGCAAACCAACCATCATTCCAAGCGCAGAAGGAAATACATTAGGAGGAAAAGCGTTTCCTTCTTATGTTGCATTCACGAAAGATGGTCAGCGATTAGTTGGAGAGCCTGCACGAAGGCAAGCCATATCTAATCCGGAGAGAACCATTCAAGCAATTAAAAGGAAAATGGGAACTTCATACAAGGTTAGCATTGATGGAAAGAATTATACTCCACAAGAAATATCGGCAATGATTCTGAGAAAAATCAAGGACGATGCCAGCGCCTATTTAGGAGAGGAGGTTACCGACGCTATTATTACGGTCCCTGCTTACTTTAACGACAATCAGCGCCAAGCGACGAAAGACGCGGGAAGGATCGCGGGATTAAACGTGAGGCGTTTAATTAACGAACCCACTGCCGCAGCCGTCGCTTACGGCCTTGACAAAAAAGGTCAATCTCTCAAGATTGCTGTTTTGGATCTTGGAGGAGGAACTTTCGATGTTACTGTCATGGAAATGGATAATCAAGTGTTCGAAGTCATCTCAACTGCGGGAGACACGGCTTTAGGTGGAACTGACATGGACAAGATCCTCGTTGATCACGTGTGCGCCGAATTTCAGAAAGACCAAGGAGTCGACTTGAAAAAAGACGCGATGGCAATGCAAAGGATTAGAGAAGCAGTCGAAAAAGCAAAGATAGAATTATCAACTTCAGTATCCACGGACATTAACCTGCCCTACATTACTGCCACGCAATCGGGACCAAAACATCTGAACATGACCTTGACAAGGGCAAAATTGGAACAATTAATCGATCCAGTCATTCAAAGGTTAGAAGCGCCCATCAAAAAGGCGCTTGAGGACGCCAAGTTGAAAAAAGGAGAAGTTGATAAGGTCATTTTAGTTGGTGGGCCTACGAGAATGCCGGTCGTTCAAGCAAAATTCGAGAGCTTTTTGGGAAAAATGCCAGAAAGAAGCATCGACCCGATGGAATGTGTTGCTCTTGGAGCGTCGGTTCAGGGAGGAGTCTTGACGGGAGAAGTCGAAGACTTGTTACTCTTAGATGTGACACCGCTCTCTTTAGGCGTTGAAACGCTCGGAGGAGTGTTCACGAAACTCATCGAGCGCAATACCACGATTCCAACCAAAAAAACCGAAACTTTTTCGACCGCAGCCGATAACCAACCAGCCGTGGAAATTCATGTCTTACAAGGAGAACGCCCCAAGGCGAGCGATAACATAACACTAGGCAAATTCCATCTAACGGGCATTCCGCCCGCTCCACGAGGCGTGCCACAAATCGAAGTAGCATTCGATATCGATCAAAATGGAATCATCAATGTGTCCGCAAAGGACAAGGGTACTGGTAAGAGCCAGTCTATAACCATCACGGCATCCACAAAGATGTCAGAAGACGAGATCAATCAAAAAGTCAGGGAAGCTGAAAGACACGCCGAAGAAGACAAGAAATTCAAGGAATTGACCGAAGCCAAAAACCAAGGAGAGGCATTGATTTATCAAACCGAAAAATTGATAAAGGAGAACGAGACAACGGTTGGAGATCTAAAGGACAAGATCTTGAGCAAGATTTCTGATTTAAAAGCTGCAATGGAATCAGAAGATCTCGTAAGGATCAAAAATGCTTCGGAATCGCTACAAAAAGCCCTACACGAGGTTTCAAGCAGAATGTATGGTCAACAGCCCGGACAAGGTCCTTTCCAGGGAGCTCCCCCCGGAGGAATGGGAGGCGCCCATCCAAGAGAAGAATCATATAAAGGAAAGACCAAGGACGAGATCGAACAGGAGCAATTCCGAAGGGCAAGCGGTCAAGATGACGGAGTGGTCGACGCTGAATTTAACTAATAAATTCATTTTTTCTATTTTTTAAAATCAAAGGTTCGTAAAAAAAAACGGGGAGGCATAATTGCCTTAGATATCCGAAACGCGGGTTCATTACCTGCCGAACCGGAAATATAATAAGATAGGAATAAGAACGAAAAAAAAAATCATTATAACTGAAGAGGTCGATATTATGGCAAAAGATTATTATGGCATATTGGGATTGGAAAAGGGGGCAACTAAGGAAGAAATCAAACGAGCGTTTCGTAAGTTGGCCAGAAAATATCACCCAGATGTGAATCCAGATGAGAAAAAGTCTGGAGAAAAATTTAAGGAAATAAATGAAGCCTATAGCATTCTTATTGATGATAAAAAGAGAGAAATGTACGACAAGTTCGGTGTGGTCGATGGAGATCCTAATGCATATCAGCAATGGGCAGGAGGGGGGCCAGCTGGAGGAAAGGTCTATCAAGGACCAGATGGTACTACATACTATTATTCAAGTTCGGGGGGTCAAGGAGGATTTGATTTTAACGATATCTTTGGATCCGCTGGGGGGAAAAGAAGATCTGGTGGATTCGATTTTTTTAACGACTTGGGAGACATTTTTGATGTCTTTTCGAACCGAGGAGGAAGCACGAGGGCTAGATCTTCGCCGTTTGGCAATCGACCTCGGGAAGGAGACGATCTTAGGTACGACATGGAAATCGAATTCATGGAATCCTTTACGGGAGGTCAGAAAAGGATTCAATATCGAGATCCCGCAAAAGGGGAACAAACGACCTTAAACGTGAAGATACCAAGAGGAATTAAAAACGATCAAAAATTGCGACTTAAAGGTAAGGGAATGCCGGGAGAAAACGGAGGGAGCCCTGGAGATTTATATATCGCGATACATGTGAAAAAACATCAAATTTTCAAGAGGAAAAAGGACGATGTGTATTTAGAACGGGAAATTCCTTTTACTACGGCAGTTTTAGGAGGGAAAATCGAAGTCCCAGGATTGGAAAAGAGTCTGACCGTGACGGTTCCTCCAGGTACGAAAGATTCTACCGTGCTGAGGTTAAAAAACCAGGGATTTTATAAATTTAATTCAGAGGAACGAGGAAACGAGCTAATTGAAATAAAAATTGAAGTTCCTAATCGTTTAAACAAGACACAAAAGGAACTTTTAGAAAAATTAAAAAAAACTGGCATGTAATAGGTGAATTGATATAATGATGAAATTCGATAATTTTACAATAAAAGTACAAGAAGCCCTCATGAGAGCGCGCTCCTTAGCGGAAGACAATAACAACCAGCAGATCGAGCCCGTGCACATCCTAATGGCGCTTATAGATCAACCAGAAGGTATCACGACACCCTTGCTCCAAAAATTAGGCGTAAACCTGCATCAATTTAATACGGAGCTTAAGGTATTATACGACAACTTGCCTAAAGTAACTGGTGCGGGAGTTATCGAAGCGATGTTATCCCAAAATTCTAAAGTACTACTCGATTTAGCGTGGAAAGAAGCCGAAAAGTTAAGGGATCAATACCTTAGTACTGAGCACCTTCTTATCGCAATGGCAGATTCCGACAAGTTCAGAGTACAGCAAGTTCTGAAAAAACACGGGGTTACAAAGGATAGAATATATCAGGCGCTCAAGAGTGTCCGGGGAAATCAATCGGTGACCGATCAAGATCCCGAGGGAAAATATCAAGCCATCGAAAAATACAGCAGGAATCTCACGGATTTTGCTCGTAGGGGCAAGATAGATCCCGTGATTGGAAGGGACGACGAGATACGACGCCTGATGCATATTCTTTCGAGAAGGACGAAAAACAACCCCATCTTGATCGGAGAAGCGGGAGTTGGAAAAACGGCTATTGTCGAAGGTTTAGCTCAAAGGATCGCTAATAATGACATCCCAGAGTCCTTAAAAGATAAAGAACTGCTTTCTCTGGATTTGGGGGCACTTATTGCTGGTGCGAAATATAGAGGAGAATTCGAAGATAGGTTAAAAGCATTTCTCAAGGAAGTGGAAAAAGGTGCGGGGAAATATATCTTGTTTATCGATGAGCTACACACTCTTGTTGGGGCAGGTGCGGCACAAGGCGCCATAGACGCTTCGAATATGTTAAAACCAGCCCTCGCTAGAGGGGAGTTACGATGCGTTGGGGCGACGACTTTAGACGAATACAAGAAATACATCGAAAAAGACGCAGCCTTGACGCGCAGGTTTCAAACGGTTTATGTTGCCGAGCCCAGCGTCGAAGACTCTATAGCCATTCTTAGGGGACTGAAAGAGAAATATGAAATTCACCACGGCGTAAGAATTACTGACGCTGCAATTATCTCCGCAGTGACGCTTTCAAATAGATATATCTCCGATAGATTCCTTCCCGATAAGGCAATAGATCTAATGGACGAGGCCGCTTCGAGGTTGAGGATCGAGATTGACAGCATGCCCACGGAAATTGACGAGATAGAGCGAAAAATTATCCAACTCGAAATTCAAAGGGAGGCTCTTAAAAAAGAAAACGATAAATCGTGTCAAGAAAAGATCGAAAAGATCAACGAAGAATTGAGAAATCTCATGGAACAAAGCGACGCCATGAAAACTCAATGGCATAATGAAAAACAAGTCATAACGAACATCAATGAAATTCAAAAGAAAATGGAAACGACCAAGATCGAGGCAGAAAGAGCGGAGAAACGCGGGGATTTAGAAAAGGCAGCCGAACTCACATATGGTGTTCTCAACCAATTGAAAAAAGACTTAGAAAAGTATAAAAACGAATTGAAAGAAATTCAGTCTAATACTTCAATGTTAAAACAAGAAGTCGACGAAGAAGACATTGCCAAAATTGTATCACAATGGACAGGTGTTCCCGTTTCACGCATGCTAGAGGGAGAAAGGGACAAACTCCTAAAAATGGAGGAACGACTGAAAAAAAGGGTCATTGGTCAAGAGAAAGCTTTAGAAATAGTTTCAAACGCCATCAGACGTTCCCGTGCGGGAATCCAGGACCCCAACAGGCCAATTGGATCGTTCATATTCATGGGGCCAACGGGAGTAGGAAAAACCGAAACGGCTAAAGCACTTGCGGAATTCTTATTCGATACGGATCACGCAATGGTACGAATCGACATGTCTGAATACATGGAGAAGCACAGCGTTGCTCGATTAATTGGTGCACCACCAGGTTATGTGGGCTACGAGGAGGGAGGACAGTTGACCGAAGCAGTTCGAAGAAGGCCATATAGCGTCATTCTTTTCGACGAGATCGAAAAAGCTCATCCTGAAGTGTTTAATGTGCTCCTACAAATACTCGACGACGGCATTCTCACTGACGGTAAGGGAAACCAAGTGAATTTTAAGAATACCATTATCATCATGACCAGTAATGTTGGAAGTGAATATATCCTAGAGGCAAGTAATTCCGGTAAAGATATAAATCAAGAAGCGGTGGTTAAATTACTTAGAAAATATTTTAAGCCGGAGTTTCTCAATAGGATAGACGATATCGTCGTGTTCAAGTTCCTTGAGAAGGATCAAATCAGGAGCATCGTTGACATTCAAATTAAAAATATCAACAAGACATTAATTGAAAAGAACATAGAAATTAAACTATCAGACAAAGCAAAAGATTTCTTGAGCGAAAAGGGGTTCGATCCAAATTATGGTGCCAGACCTTTGAAAAGAACTCTTCAAAAATACGTTTTAGACGAGCTTTCTCTGAAGATAATCGAGGGCAAAGTTAATGAGGGCGATTTAGTTCTCGTTGATGTCAACAAAAGAGACGAGATCACCTTTGAAGCACGGGCTAAATAGGATAATAAATATAATTAATCCATATATGGCTCGAAATCGTCCGCATCGAATCCGTGCTTACCAGGATCGTAATCGGCACCGAATCTTTCCTGAATGAACCTCACGCAATTAAGGGTGCAAAAGAACATTATTTTTATGGTCTTATAGAAATCGTTCAGGGAAATTGTTCCGTGTTCGATAAATATCCTGTCAATGAGAACGAATATGGATTTCGAGGGGGTGATATTCATCGCGTGCTCGAAATTTCGGGCGATAATAAGCCGCCCTAATGTTTTTATAAATTTCTTTTTTTCACTATTGTCCAATTTATTATAAGCTTCTTGGTGTACTGGATCAAGACGCGTTCCGCAGGAGATTTCAAAAAAATTCATGTCCTTGGGCTTGATAACCATAAAAACCCTTCCATTTTGGTTTGGATATTTAAATCTAATTCCGAATTCCCAATTTGGGTTTTTTGGTTCGTTCAATGGTTGGCCTCGTATCTGAAATATGTAATTTTTAATTAATTCTTCGGGCTTTATTGCATTCACCAATAAATTCTCTAATATTGATTAATGCAAGAATTCTTATAAGGATTTTTTGTTATTTTTTTTTCCCAAGAATATATATTTCGATTCAAATTATAATTTAAATAACTCGAATTCTTTTATAGATCTAAGGATCAAAATTTAGTTCGTTTTTAAGGGAAGATAAAAGTGGCAAAGTTACTACAAGACCTTTGGATACTCATGGACTCTGGTTCAGTATTATATCACCGAGTATACGATTCAGAAATCACGGAACAACTATTTGGTGGTCTTATGAGTGCTCTTAATACGTTCGCAGAAACCCTCGTTGAGGGTGGACTTTCTAGTTTTGAATTAAGCAACAAGCGATTTAATCTTCTAAAAAAGAACAACTTATTTTTTGTTTCTAACTCCGATAAGAAAATCAAGGAAAAAAAAATCATTCCAGAGCTAGAAAAAGTGGCTGAGATATTTACTAAAAGATACACGCCCGAATTTTTTTGCACATGGGACATGGATATCTCCATTTTCGAAAAATTTGAAGAAGAAATCAAGGACCAACTAAAGGATCCCGTAAAGACATTTTGGGATGGATTTTAAAACTTAAATATCTTGATTTATAATTAGCGTATAGTTGGAAGCAATTTAAAATATAAGTTTCTTTTATTATTCGACGCCTTTAGGATAAAGTCTTCTCTTAAGAGTAGCAGTTCCAGTTTCTTCGTCGTAATCGATAAGATCTACTCTTGCAAGTTCTTGAACTGATCTCAAAACGAAGGCTCCCGCCACACCCGTGGAGTTCTTCAACTCTTGCCGATTCATAGAGTCTTTAGCGCCGTGTAGGACATGTAAGATTCGATAATGTGCTTGACCCTGCCAGATTTCTTCAATTAGAACCCGATATATAGACAAGAGTGCCTGTATCTTCTCAAAATTAAGTTCAGCTTCCTCTTGCTGGGCGGCAGTTTGAGCGAACTTCTTTAATTCAATTTTAACTTTTTCGTATTCGTCCAGAAGTTTCAATTGTTCTGCGTTCAAGGCACCTATTTTCTTGTCCTTTTCCTGTTTTTCAAGCTCGAGTTTTTTCGTTTCTTCTTCGAGTTTTTTTTTTTGTTGCTCTAATCGTTCTTTTTCTTCTTCTAATTGTTGCTCGCGCTTTTCTAACCTATTTTTAATGGTTTCCATTAAATTTTTTTCTTCTTCGGCTTTTATCCTTTCCTCTTCGAGATTCTTGATTTGAAGCTTGGCTGCGTGTAAAATATCTCTTAGTTGGCTAAAAATCTGTTCCCCTGTTTGAAGGGCCCCGTCAATGAATTTAATCGCGTTTTCTTTTGACATGTAATCACATCTTTTTACTTTACATTTTTAGTAATGCATATGAAATGAATTCATTTAATATTTGTGATTTCTTATTGTTCGGAAGGTTTTTAATCCTAAAAATTAAATATAATTAAACATCAAGATTCAAAAGCAAATAGCAATTTTATAATACAACCATCTAAATTGTTTGGATTTTGTTTTAGTTAGTTATAAAATAATTATTTTTCGAGTGGATTAAATGGTTGAAAACGAAAGATACGATAAAAATAGGACCATACTTGGCGTTTCAATGCCCATCTTTTTAATGGGATTAGTTTCTCTCTTTACGGACATCTCGAGCGAGTCGATACAGAGTTTTTTCTCGTTATATGTCGTATCCGTGGGAGGAACGACCTTAATTCTTGGTTTCATACTCGGATTGACGGATGCTCTCTCAAACATCCTAAAAGGCTTTTCAGGGTGGATGAGCGACAAGATCAACAAGAGGAAACCCTTTGTAATTCTTGGATATTCGCTTTCAAACCTTTCAAAGCCCATAATGGCTTTTAGTACGTCTTGGGAGCCCGTGTTAGGTTTAAAAGCCGCAGATCGGTTTGGAAAGGGATTGAGAACATCTCCGAGAGACACGCTTATTTCTTACCACGCTGTCGAAAGAGGGAAGGCTTTCGGCCTTCATAGGGCCCTTGATACATTAGGGGCCGTTATTGGAACTCTTTTAGCAACGATACTTCTGCTATTATCTTGGTCTTTCAGTCAAATCATACTTTTCACAATTATTCCAGGTGGTATCGCCATCGTGTTGATTGTTTTTGTGAAAGATGTGGATCCAAACAAGCTCACGGAAGAAATGATATATAAAACCAAGGATCGACAAATAGATAAAATCGACAAGAGATTAATCAAATTAGTGGTTGTCCTTGGAATTATTGAATTTGCGAGCATAAATATGGGATTCCTCCAATTACGATCTTTCGATTATGTGCAAGACCTCTACTTCTTGCCTATCCTTTATTTGATTTCGAGCGTTTTCTACATGTCTTTATCACCCGTTTTTGGAACGCTCTCAGACAAGGTGGGGAGAAAGCCCATAATTATTGGTGGTTTATCCGTCTTGTTAATTGTATCCATCATTCTTGCCGTACCAATCGAGAACTCTTTCGGGTCATTGGTTCTCATAATAATAATGTGGATAATGTATGGCTTTTATATGGCAAGCGTGGATCCCATTGCAAGGGCTTATATTGCCGACATGGTAGGAAAAAACAAGCGAGGGAGGGCTTACGGCTATTATTACCTCTCTGTGGGGCTTTTAACCCTAGTAGAAACAACATTATTCGGTTTATTGTATGATTCGTTTTCGTACACGGTTGCTTTCGCCTTTTCGTTTATACTTTTACTTGTAAGCATAATTATATTCGCAAAAACGGACTTTTCAATCCTAATAGTAAAACCAAAAGTCAATAGTAATGAATAATGAGCATTTTTATTAATCAGACCACAGGCGAGCCAGGTTAAGTATGACTTCGGTGGCTTTCTGAAGTGCTAATGTCGGAATATATTCCTTTTTGGAATGGAAAAGAAGCCCACCTGCAAATATATTAGGTGTTGGAATTCCCTGAGCGCTCAAGGCGGCACCATCCGTACCTCCTCTAATCGAATGAACATTTACATCGATTCCAGCCTGCTCAATTGCCTTCTTAGCCATATCTATCGCTTTTTCTTCTTTTTCTAAGAACGATTTCATGTTCTGATATTGATGCGAAAAGTTAAGATCGATCTGTAAGCCCTTATAATTTTGCTCGTATTTACTTTTCATTGTTTTGAGATGTTCCATTCGTTTCTGGTTGTTATTTTCTTCATAATCTCGAATGATTATATCAGCAATAGCTCGTTCTTCCGTTCCCGATAATTTTGATAAGTGATAAAAGCCCTCCCTCCCTTCAGTTCGCTCAGGACTCTCACTTTCGGGAATCTCGGCGAGAAACCTACTTGCTAGATGGATTGCATTTACCATGAGCCCCTTTGCGTGGCCTGGATGTACGCTAAGCCCTCTAAATTCGATCGTGACATTCCACGCGTCGAAACATTCGATTTCTAATTTTCCCATTTCTGAGCCGTCCATCGTGTAACAGATTTTTGGCAGATAGTCTTTATTAATTTTAATGGTCCCTTTTCCAATTTCCTCGTCAGGAGTAAAACAGACGACAATTGGACCATGTTTAAGCTCTTTATACTTCTTCCAAGCAGCACATGCTGTTACAATTTCAGCAATTCCTGCCTTATCGTCTGCCCCTAGTAGCGTGTTTCCTTGCGAAGTGATGATATCCAATCCTATATAATCCTCTAATTGATGGGAATCTTTTATACTTAAAGATAAATCCTGATTTTTAGAAAATAAAATTTCCCTTCCATCATAATTTTCGTGAATTACGGGCACGACATTTTCCCCGCTCACTGCAGGAGAAGTGTCAAGATGTGCAATAAAACCAATAGGCTCGAAATGTTCCAAACCATTACTTGCGGGAACATTAGCGTAGACATATCCAAATTCGTCTTGAATTACATTTTTTAATCCTAAATCAATCAATTCCTTCACGAGTATTTTTCCAAACTCAATTTGGTTCGAAGTCGAAGGAATTGTAGAAGAATTTTTGCTTGAAGAGGTGCCTATTTTTACATAATCACAAAAACGCTTAACTGTTTCTTTTAAAAGGAAAGTCTGAATTTCTTTAGATAATTCCATGTAATTATTATTCATTCACAGTTAATTATTTTTACTCTTGTTAGAATTAACTTAAAAAGAATAATTAAAAAAATAAAAAGAGGTGCTTGGTTGATTAAATCAATCTAGCAATCGCCCTCCTCTATAACCCTTGTACTGTCACGCCTGGATTTAATAAAAAAAATTTACCAAATTTCGAATTTTTCGTCTAGTTGTAAACCGTATCCTTTGATTCCAAACACAAGCAAATACGGAATGACGAGATCAAAAACACTTTGATACAAATTAATGATCATAGATCCGATAAATATCGCCATCCAACCATTAATCTCAGGCATTCCAAAAATTTCTAAATTTACAAAATCTACATATCCTTGAGTTACAATCATAAATACTGCAACATTAACTAGAAACATTAGAAAGCACCTGACTAAAATGCTTAAAACGCTTGTAAGTGCGAAATTTTTTGGTTTTTTCAAAATTTTACTGCCATTTTCGCTTTTATAAAGCTTTAATATTAATACCGGAACAATTATTAAAGGAATCGTTGCTGCAAATTTCATTACGGGTCCGATCCAGCCATATTGATTCGTATCAAAGGGTAAAAGGGTAAAAGCGCCTATAATCAAGCTCAAAACGCCCGCTCTTGGACCAAAAATGTAAAAACAAGCGATCCAAATTATAGCAATAAATTCAAATACCGCTATTCCCCATCCAGGAACCCTCACCAAATAGGGCGTGGTCAATGCCGATATAATTAAACTCAAGGCTCCAAAGATTGCGGCACCAGCAATTTCTAAGGTGTATTGTGTTCTTTTAGACCTTGTTGATTCAAATTCGTCAATTTTTTTTTCTGTTGAATTCAATGTCATTTTTTATCGTTTTTTGATGATGTTTATTGTTAAGAAAAAAAATTAACTCAAACATATAAATACTCTCCAAAGAGTGATTTAATTATTATGTGGCTTTTTATGGGCATTTCTCCGTATTAAGAGATTCAATAAAGATTTAGGATGATTATATATACCAATTACTATTTTTTATCAAATTTATAGAATAATATTAAAATATATCAGCTTTTTTTAATAGTTGTATCTACTCATCTTTGGAGATTTATAGAGTTATAAAATATTCTTTATGTGAAGAATTTATTCCGATTTTAATAATTTTTTTTCCTTAGCATCGAGCTCAAGCCAATCGCTTAAAATTTTTAGTTGTTTACGCGAGGAAGAACTCAGAGCTTGCAAAAACGGTACGAAATCTTGCATTGCTTCAAATTGCGAAATTTCATATTTTTCCTTTATTTTTTCGTACAAGCTCTCTTGGGGAGCAGTCATTGATGTCGAACTGATGTAAATTGGATTCGAAACCCTGCGAAAACCCTTGTTTGAAGCACCGTACCTGCTTGATATAGCGACCCCACCAGCAAAAAGGTCGTAAAAATACGGTAATAAACCCCAATACATGTTTTTTCGAATCCTACCAAAAATTTCATCGGCGAGAGATAAATTTTCGTAAGCTTTTGAAAGATCCATATTATCGTAGATAAATGAGGGTATATTTTCGCTTACCCATTTATAGAGAAAATTATAATCAACATCGGATTTATCAGTAAGGTTTCTCGCATCCCGTATAGTCGTTACATCTTGGAATAGCTGCCGAATTAAAGAAAAGATCTCTTCCATGGTATCTCTTCTCAAACTACTTAAGAGGCTCATATCTGCTTTTTTAGCTTGACCTTGGCTAATTCCTTGAAGATCGTTGATAACTCCTCTTAAATCGCCATTATTTTTCTCAGCTATAAGACCTAAATCGTCTTCGGTAAGACCCGTTACTTTTTCTTTGCTTAAGATCTTTTTCGCTATTTTTATTACTT
Source organism: Promethearchaeota archaeon (assembly GCA_016930515.1). Taxonomy (GTDB): domain Archaea; phylum Asgardarchaeota; class Lokiarchaeia; order Sigyniarchaeales; family SOKP01; genus FT1-020. Next base: position 22,172 of record JAFGGO010000114.1, read on the forward strand.
CAGGCTTCGAAAGGGAGCGCACTTCAAACCTTTGAATCTTTTTATAAAGCGTTTGAAGATTCTGCTTGTATTCATTGGAACACATAATAATAGGAAATTGAGTTTCTTGTGCAAGGTCAATAATTGCTGGGACGGCGCCTCTATCCTTATTTCCATAGATGCCATCGACCTCATCAATGAGTATGAGCTTTTTCTTAGCTTCGACAACAAAGTCCATGATCCCACGAGATTTGGTGGTTTCCTTGAGTTTTTTTTCAAGAGCGTCCCTCGTTCTCGTGTCAGATGCGTTGGTTTCTATAACATCCATGTTCAAATCGTTTGCCAGAGCATAAACTATTGAGGTTTTTCCAATACCTGGATCACCCTCCAGTAAAACCGCTGCTTGTTCTGATGGAAGCTTTATTTCATCTTTTTGCTTGTTGTCTGGTGCTGTATGATTATGTGTTCTTATTTTTTTATTAAGTGCGTTTATCTTACTTTTTTCAATAAAAAAATTATTAACGAACTTCGTGAGTTCTTCGGCCAAGTCGACTTGATGCCCACTTACTTTTGCTTTTGGGAGAGCCATATCCTTCAGACTTTTCGGACGATATTTTTCTACCCAAGGAATATTGGTTTTAAGATTTGACATTCTAGCTAATACCTCATAAATATTCTGAAAACAAGCATAGTTTGGACAAGAGTGCTGAAACTTGAATATCACCATCTTGACCATCAATCGCTCGAAAGTCAGCCTCAGCAATCATCTTGATGATCTCACATCGAGCGTAATTATTCAAAGGAAGTTTTTCCAATTCGATAATTAAATGTGAGAATAACTCGTTCGAGTTAAATCGATAATTCGTTAATATAGTCCGACCAAGTTGTCTAGATTTTTTGAAATCACCTCTTAAGACCATCAATAAGAGGCTTCTTACTAGGTCTTTTTTGAATTTTTGAGAATTTTCAAAAAGAGTGTTAAGATCTATAGTATCGTTACTCACGCTACAGAGTTGGAGCAAGTCCAATGCCTTGGAAGGTTTCCCTTGGCATAATTTGTATAAAACAGGAATTACATCTTCTTTTATGTCTAAAGTTTCGTTGCGAGCCACATTTTTAACCATGAGATTAAATGATTTGTAATCCATCTGAGGGATTAAAAACAATTGACACCTACTTACGATTGGATCGATTATGGCAGATATTTTTGATGTGATTAGAATCATCCGACAATTCGATCCATATGTTTCCATTAATCTCCTGAACGCTTGCTGGTTAGACCCTAATGATTCAAAGTTTTTTACAATCAGAATCTTGAAAGGAGCGCCCATAACTTTTAATTGCACGAACGGTTTAACTTTCACTTGAATAAAAGCGGGGGAAGTCATTGTTTTTCCAGCGGTGCTTCCAATCTTGCTTTTTGAGACGTAAGCTTCAGCTCGGGCTTGGTTTCGTTCTTCATCGGTCAAGGGTACATTCGCGTAAACAAGTTTTGAATTTGCTTCATGATACTTTCCTAAAAATTGTTTCGCAAATAACATTGCAAGAGTTGTCTTTCCTATTCCTTCCGAGCCTACAAATAAAAGATGTGGAAAGTTTTGTTGTTTTATTAGATCTTGAAGTTTAGTCTTGATCTCGTCCTGTCCAGGGACGTTATCTATGGTTTGGGGCATGTATTTGATTCTCCAAATTGGAACGCTCACTTTTATCATTCACCTTAAAGGTTTCTTGTTGATTTTTTGTATGATTGTTGCCAACAATGCCATAAGCTGTATCTTGTCATCAGCACCTTGGTTTATGTTATAATCAGCGTCTCCAAACTTTTTTCGAATTTCTGCCTCTCCTTTAAAGTCAATTCCAGAAATATTTGATAATTCGTTTAAAATTTGCCTGATTAGATTCCTACTATCTAAATTTTCTAAAGTATTAATGATATTTTTTACAGCGTTGATGTTTTTAGCTTCCAGTTCTTGAACGATCTTTAACAACGATTTTTGATCAATAAATCCCGAGATTTTTAGAATTTCTCCCAAATCCAAATCTTTAATCAAATCAAGAGCCACTGACATTTGCAACGTGTTAATCGCTTTCCTGAGATCTCCTCCAGATACAAAGAATAAAGCTTGAAAAAATTGTTCCTTTTGGCTTGATGGAATTGTTAATTTTTCTGATTTTACCACCTGTTCAAGCCGTTCCACGATTTTTTCTTGTGTTAAGGTAACGAATCGAAACACTGCACAACGAGAAATGATCGGATCTATTATCCTATTAATATAATTGCACATTAAAATGAATTTAACTCTAGAAGAACTATTCTCAATTATTCTTCGAAGTGCTTGTTGGACTTGAGTTGGAATATTGTCAGCTTCGTCTAAAAGAATGATTTTTAGAGAATTCTCACCCATAATGACACCTTGATTCGTGAATTCTTTAATCACATCGCGGACTAATTCCATCCGGACAGTATCCGAAGCATTTAATTCAAGGACATTTTTATAGTAATCTTCCTTATTTATCAGAGATCTTGCCACTATTAACGCTGTACTTGTTTTACCCGTACCTGCGGGTCCTGTGAAAATCATGTGAGGCATTTCTCTGCTTTCTACGAAATTTTTCAAGTTATTGATTGCAATACTCTGGCTTACGATATCGTCAAAAGATCGAGGCCTGTATTTCTCAACCCATGGAATGTCCAAATCAATAGTCATTTTTTATCACATTCTAACAATTAATGAAGAAAAGAAAGGAATCAATTTATAATTAGGTGAGAATGAGATGATTTTATAATTTCTATTTAGGATTTAATATTTAATCGTTTATGGTTAATATTGAAGAGAGTATATAATTATATTAAACAAAGAAACATGTACTGAAGGGAATTATTAGAAATTTCACCTCATAAATAACTGATGCCTATTTATTTTCTTCTTCTTGATTACCCTCGTAATCCTCGAGATCTAATTCTAAAACTTCGTAAACTTTTTTAAAATGCGTTTTTTTATACAATTCTGCTGCCTTGGTCGCCCTACTTTTTAAATTAACTTTTACTTTCTGGACTTTTACCTTTTTTAAGTGTTCAAGCGCTTTATTTAGGAGAATGCGCCCAAGTCCGATTCCTCGATATTCGGATTTTAGAAAAACTTGCTTTATATAACCCTCAGAATCACCGTAGGGATCTATACGGAGTTCGGCAACTATCATGCCAACTACCTCGTTGTTTTTATCCTTGTCTTTGGCAATTAGAATGCCGTGTCGCTGAAGAGGATCGTATAATCTTCTTCTAATACCCCAATCAAATCGTTTTGGTTCAAATTCTTGATCCAAGTCTTCGACTAATTGCTTCGTTAAATCCTTCAAGGCTTCAATGTCGTCGGGAGTCGCAATATCCACTTCAATATTTCCGTCCATATCAATACATCGCAAGTTGTAATATTATTGTATATGATGAAATTGTATTCGTTTATTCTTTATAAAGTTACATTAGACATGTTATAATATCATTAAAATGAACAATCTTCTAATAACGGTTTCGATTCTAAGCTTATCGCATGTTAAAATAAGAAAGAGAAAAATGAATGAAATATCGATTATTTCCTTTTTTAAGGATGTCCCCTGGCAATCCACGCTTTTATTTCTTCGTTCAAGGCGTTACATGATGGACATGTATCGGTTACACCCCATAAATCGGTGGAAAGATGGACGCGAGTAAAAAGATTTCCGCATTTATCACAAGTAATATACTTGGCACCACATTTTTCGCACATCTTTAGGTTGTCGCCGCGTACGAAAGGAAATTTTCTTTTTAAAATCGAGTCGTTTACCAAACGGAATTCGGATCCACCACATTCCACACAATTTATCCCATCAAACGCCATATCTCGTCCCCGGTTGTTGTACATGAACTAAGATGTCGATATGAAGAAATCTACATCTGGATCCTTATGACCACAGGAAGGGCATTGCAAATTTACCTCCCAGCTTTCAAGACCCGGGTGCACTCGAGTATATAATCCTTGACATTGTTTGCAAACGAGATATTTAGCACCACAACCTGCGCACATCGTTAATTGTCCATTTTCAACAAAGCGGAAGGTTCTTTTCATCCACTCGTCATGGACGAGCGAAAAACTTGTTCCACCGCACGCATCGCATACCTTATCTGGCATTGTTTCGTTTCACATTTAATTGTGTTTTTTTTATAGTAATATTATAGCGTAAATGTTTTTTAACTTTAGGGTTTAGATCGTTTTTACGATAATAAGAAGCGTGGATCGATTAAGATGGGGATTATTTCTGATATGCCTTCTTCTTATTTTATTTCAAAGTCAGTTTTAAAAATCTAAATTTTTTAAGCGCATAAAACAAATATTAAGAACTTGAAAATCTTTCCAATTAGCGGATCTTATCATAAATAAGAATTTAAAAAAAAAACGAATCACATGTTTAGTTTCTTAGTTGCACCAGCACCTTTAATTTCAGGATTGACTTCTTCAATTTCTCCAATGAGTTGAAAAACTTTATCATCAGATAAAGCTTCAGAATACTTGACAAGAAATTCCTTATTCCCAACAAATAACCCCTTTCGTTTTAAGGGCTTTCCATCGTCTTTTAGGGGATTTACCTCTAAATAGAGCAACGCGGGTCTAGATTTAGTTGGGGGTACTTTAACCACAAACACACCAGGTACAGGCGTTTCCATCTTTTCCCAATCTTTACCTTTTTCGAGATGATCTTTTAATTGTGTTTTAATATCAACCATAGTTAATTCATATAATTTTTTATATATGTATATGGTGTTACGTATATGATGTAATAAATATTTTTTGGTGAATAAAAAAATAAAAAAAAATCTTTTGTACGATCCATGGCTTTAAAGAGAACGAGAAGCAAGGATTGAGAGTCTTTTACTTGAATTGCTTCTTAAAGACGATATTCGTATCATTTGGTAATTATTATTCTTTTGTCGGGCTTCTTGGGGTCTTTTTCCATTGAAATGCTTAAATATCACCTTAATATATATAAATGTAAGGTATTAAAAACAATTAAAATGGAGTGATAAAAAAATGCAATTAATTAGCGTCAACATTCCCGAATCTTACTTAAAGGTATTGGAAATGTTAGTAATAGACGGTAAATTTCCAAATAGAAGCGAAGCGATTAGGATTGCTATCCGCGATCTAATAAAAACCGAGTTTCTAATTGACGAAACGATTAAGAAAAGCGAGAATTCTTATATTAAAATTGAAAGCGAAGAAATTCAGCAAGAGAACCTAGTTTTTTGATGAAATAAATAATTTATTCTTTTTTGTTCCCTTTTAATAATTCTCTAATCCTTTTTTCTCTTTCAGATCTTCTTGCTTCAATTCTTTCCTTAAGTAAATCTCCAGAGATGGAATCTTCTTCTTTATCAATAACTTTTGTTTCGGAAATAACATTCTCTGTTTCTTCTCCCATTCGTTTCTTATATTTTTTTATGAGGTCGTTAATATTTTGGAGGAATTCCTCGTTTTTGGGTAATTTTATAGATTCAAGGTTATATTTAGCTTCTATTAATTGCGAAACGGCTTTCATTGTTCGATTTCGGTATAAAGATATATTTGCTCTATCTAAAGCTTTGTAAGCATCCTCAAATTTATCGAGATTTTCGTTGTTTTCTGGCGTCTTTATTGTTATTATCGGAACCAAGCTCTTGGTATTTAAATCAGAGATTAATTTTTTTAGTCGTATCACTTCCGTGTGTCTATTCTGGCCTTTAAAAACTTCAATCAATTTTTTTAAAATTAATATAGCCTCGTTATATTTTAAATTGTCGATTGCCGAGTATGCAACTTCCAATCCTTCTTCAGTATTGCTTTCAAAGACTTTTGTCTTCTTAATGCTTTCTTTTGGTGCGGTTTTAGACTGTTTTAATAGTTCATTCCTCTGTCTTTTTTCCCTTGTAGTTTTCTGTCTAAGTAATATCAATTTTTCGTATCTTTTTTGTTCCCTCATCACTTTTAATAACAAATCACTATTTATTCTCGAAACTTCAAGTTGCCAACCAATATTCTTGAATAGATCGCGAGCATTAATGTATTTTTCTGTAGCCTCCTTAAACTGTTTTTTGTTCAAGAGTTCAGTTCCTTTTTCTAGTAATGCGTAAGCTTCGTCAGAAATCTCTTTTTCCTGTACTTTCTCTCTTTGTTTTTGAAGAATGATATTTCTTTTATTTTCTTCCTCTAATATATTACGTTCTTTAACTTTTTGGAGGTGATCGTCAAGCTGATTTTTTACTTTTTCCTTTCTCTCTTGTATTTGTTGCTTTAATTTGTTTTCGCGTTCTAATTTTTTAATTTTTTCTTTTATAGCTAGGATTGACTCTTTTACCATAGATATACCTTCTTTCCACTCTATCTCTCTTAAAATCACCTCACTTTCTTCGTATAAACTGATTGCCACATGATAATTACCTTGAACGAGTTCTCTCTTTCCCTGATCCATAAGTAGTAGGGCTTTATCCCTTTTTTCTCTTTTTTCCCGTTGTTTTTGCTCCTGAAACTCTATTTCTTCCTTCTTTTTACGTTCTATCTCGAGTTTTTCTAATTCTTGTCTCCTCCGTTCAAGTTGCCTCTGTTGAGCGTTTGATTGTTCGACTTTTTGCATTTCTAATTTTCTCAAGCGTTCATCCCTTTTTTTCTTGTCTTTATAAAACTTGATGGTCGTAATCAATCTGTTTGCCTCCTCGGTCCAATGAATATCGAGAAAAATTCTTCGAGCTTCCCGATAATTTGAAATAATACCATCAAATGGACTTTCGAGGCTCAAGATGTCCTTTTTCAGCGAAGCTTCGTACAATTTTGCATTAGTTTCGGCTTCATCTATTAATTTCATTGCTTTTTCCGCCTTCTCGCGCTCAAATACCTTATTTACGACTTGCTTTTCCACAACCGGTTGTTTAACTTGTGATTGAACCCTATATGACTCTGCAAATTCCTTGTCTCTTTGTGCTTTTCTCGCTTCTATTTGGCGTAACTTATTGTCTTGTTCTATTTTCGTTTTATAATGCTTTATTGATCCATGATAAGCAAGCGCTTGCTGTTCCAATCCTTTTTCCTTTAATAATTGTTGTATATTCCGATAGATTTCGATTATTTTTTCATATGGTCTTTCTATAAAATTCTTTTTTTTAAGTGCTAAAGTATATTCCCTATCCATTTTCTCGATTTGCCTGACCATTTCGTCGATTTTACTATTGAAGTCCTGTTCCTCAGCTTCCTCTTTTCTCATCTTTTCGAGAACATCCATTTTTTTCTCAAATTCCGCGAGATGGGCCTCAATATTTTCCATAGTTTTGATTTCTTCTTGCTCCTTTTTAGCATCGTTTTGTATCTTTTGATCTTGGATTTCTCTTAATTTATTGTCTTTTTGTATTTTCTCTTTGTATAAACGTATTGGATTGTTATAAATAGATGCTGCTTGGTTCAATCCTTTTTCAACGAACATTTTTTGAATCGTTTGATAGATATCAATAATTTCTGGGTAAGGACAAGCAACGAAATTTCCTTTTTTAAGCTCTAACTCGTAATTCCTATCCATTTTTTGGACTTTATCCAATAATTCATTCACGCTATTTTCAATAGAAAAGTCTTCTTCCCGAACCAGAGGTTTATATTCGGGTAAATCTGATTGTTGATTAATATCTTCAATTGAAACGTTAGTTTTATGCATTTCTTCGATTTCTCTTTCGCGTAAAATCTTTTTTTCTTCAATTACTCTTAAATTTTCATCTTTTTCTAATTTTTGATGATAAATTTTAATTTGATTCATATATGGTTCGATTAAATCGTTCCAACCTCTTTCAATAAGCATTTGTTTTATATCTGAATATATTTTGATTGCTTCTTGATAGGGTGCCTCAATTGTATCTAATGCCGTTTTCACATCTTTTCTTAGGGCAGTCTCATATTCCCTTACTTTTTTCTCAATAGATTCAACCATTTTTGAAATCTTTTCTTCGAAAATGCGGTCTTCCTGTTTCTTGCTCTCTGCCTCTAAAGCACTTTGAATTCTTTCTTCTTCCATTGGAAGGAGAATCTCTTGATCGAGTGGAGGAGATTCGATTTTAGTTGATTCTTCAATCTCTTCAATTGTAGTTTCTTCCAATGGTATAGCTTCAGGCTCAATCTTTGGTTTTTCAACATTTAAACTTGCTTTAACTCGTTTTATTTCGTCTAATGCCTTTTCGATCTTAGCAATTTCGTGCCCCCAATTCAGTTGTGAAAATAAGATTGAAGCTTCCTCGTAAAACTCAATAGCAGATTTAAAATCCTCCATCTTTGCATTTTGGGAGGCTTTCATTATTAATTTATATGCGAGATCGGATAAGTGCCTCTCCTTTTTTTTTTTCGCATCTAATTCTTGTTCGGAAACTTTCTCTAAACTCGATTCGGAAGTTAGCTCTAACTCTGATTGGGGAATAGGTTCGTTAATAGTCTGAGGGATTTCGCTTCTTTTCAGGAACGCTTCCTTCTTTAGGTAGCAATTCCCAATTAATAATTCAAGCTCGCTAATCATATCGTTATCGCTAATATCATTGTATATATTAAGTGCCTCATCGTATTTCTCTATGGCGTCATCGAATTCTTCTATTTCTTCTAGTTCTTGAGCTTGTTTAATTAACTTTTGAGCAATTTCTGAAAGACTGGAAATTTTTAATTCTGGCTCTTCAATTTGTATTTGTTCGACTGAAGAAGCAATTTTTTCGTCAGTCATTTCGGACTTAGTGGCTTTTACTTGATCTTCTATGAAAGATTGTTCCTTTAGTAAGTAAATTTCCGATATTTTTTGTTCGATAGCGCTAATTTCCGCAGTTCTTTCTATTTGCGAATATATACCTATCGCTTGGCGTAGCGTTTCAATTGCGTCATCGTAATAATGAGAATTTATCAAGTTAATCGCGTGAACAACGACCTCATAACCTTCTGCGGCTATTTCCTCTTCCATTTCTAATAAATCCGAAAAGAATGCCTCCTTGGTCGGATCAGGTTTGTTTTCGTCCCATTCTTCTTTTTCTTCGTCCATTAACCTCAACCAATTTAAATTGTACTTTTTTTAGAAATAATTTCCTTATAAGCTATGTATATTATTCAGTAATGCTTTAAAAATTCATTATAAACTTAATAGTCTTTTTATTTCAAGGTTTTAAGTCAGGGGAGAGATCTATTTTAAAAAGAATCAAGTAGATCTCCTGAATTTATTAATATATTCGTCGCAAATCGTGCCTCCTTCGTTTGTGAGCGCCCAACCATCAATGGTCTTTCGAACGAGATTTAACGATTCCACTTCGTTTAATATTGATAAGATATCCCCCTCCGACTTGGTGATATTAAAATCCTCTTTCAAACACATAGCAATCTGGTCCAGCCTAACGGGTTGATTGAATTCATCCTCCATAACGCCTACTCCGGCGAGAACTTGGTGCTGTTGTGACATGGTTTCATCCATTTCATGAGACATCTCATCAAGAAGCCATGAATGAGTTGAAAGCATTTCTTTAATTGTTTTATCGTCTCCCTGTTCAAAAGCGGCTTGAAACTCGTCTCTAATTTTTTTTTTCTTTACCATTTTTGCTACCTACTAAAGGTGTTTAAATGTGTCCTATGTCGCAATTTATATACATTTTTAATGATTATATGAAAATATATATCTATCGCTTTTGCTCAACTCGCCATTGCTCCTATTTCAACATAAAAATTAGATTATTTTAAGAAAGTGAGATTAACTTCTTACGATTATATATTCGCAGGATTTTGCGTTTGGATCGTCAATAACGCATTGAGTTTCAGTGACCATGATACGAGAATTTGGTTTATAAATGGCGTATTCTCCGAATCCAACAAGCATTCCTTTGATGAAATAACACATGAATTTTTGAGGATTCTCTAATTCCTTGGCGACGTTTTCCTTATGCGAAATCACAATCTCTTGTTCCGAAACATTTTTCACTTCAAATTTTCCCCATCCTAGCTGTGATAAAGTGCTAATAAATAGATTAGTCAAGTCTTTGAGAGTTTTGGGTTTCATGCTAGTCTCCCAGTTTTGTATCAAGTCTCTGCCTGCCCTCTTACCGAGCCAGACAAGCAGGGAAACAACGCCTTCGCCGTATATTGACGCTAAAATATCGATGATTTGCGGTGGGAAAAAGACGAACCTTTCCTTGAACAGCTCGTACTTTCCCGTGCTATATTTTAGTCCCGTTAATTTTAAGTTCTTCATTATTACTATCTTTGTGATTCTATATTATATAACATTTACTAGATAAATTGACGAAAAAATTCACATTACAGGGTTTAAAAAAGTATCTAATACCTTTCAAAAGTTATATTATCTTGAGATTTATATGATGATAAATCGTTGGATTGTAAATATTGGTCTAATAATCATTTATAATAGATTAACAATTAAAATCATTCAATCAAAATTCTAAATCTAAAAAAATGACCAAAATGAATTGCAATACCAATGAAATATGGACTGAAGACTTAACAAAGATTTATGGGAGAGGTCAAAAACAACTAATAGCCGTGAATAGTATAAGTTTCGCCTTAAAACCAGGTATTCACGGATTTTTAGGCCCAAACGGAGCCGGTAAAACATCTACGATAAACATGTTAATAGGAGCAATCTCAGTTACAAGCGGCAAAGCAAAAATTAGGGATTTTAAGATAGGTTCCATTAAAGCGTTACGATTAATAGGATTCCTCCCGCAAAACGCTCCTTTTTACGGAAATATGACAGGACATCAATACTTATTGTACATGGCCCGTTTAAACCGCTTGACAAAAGCCGAAGCTTTGACCAAAATAGAAGAACTCTTAATATTTTTCGATCTTGTTGAAGTAAAAGATAAAAAAATTGGAAAATATTCAGGAGGGATGAAGCAAAAATTAGGGATCGCAACAGCTTTAATTCACGAGCCTGAAATCCTCATTTTAGACGAGCCTACTGCAAATTTAGATCCACTCGCTCGGGCAGATATTATTTCGAAGATTAAAGAATTATCAAAAAGGATGAGCGTATTTGTATCAAGCCATATATTATCCGAAATCGAGCAGATGTGCGAGAGAGTTTTAATAATAAATAAAGGAAAGATCCTCGTTTCAGACACCATAAAAAATATAAAAAAAATGAGCTCGGCCTCAGCTAATCTCTTCGTAATTGATACAAGCGATAACAGAAAAATGATAGAAATATTAAACGCAAAGAATATGATAAAAGAAGCACATATTAGAGAATCTGACAATAGGATCGTTGTTATAGCAAATGAAAATAACAACGATGTTTTTCAGTCAATCATTCCGCAACTGGTTGTAGAAAACAAATTGAAATTGATCGGATTTTATCAACAAGAATCTAGTTTACAAGATGTATTTGTTGAACTTATAGGAGGTGATATTTAATGATACAAAAAACAGTTCAGCACGAAGATTTAACCGTGTTAAGAAGATTTAAAACAAGCCCCGTACTCGAAATCGCACGCAAGACATTCTTACACGACTTATGCAATGTTAAAAGGCTTTTAATCACCTTGTTCTTGATGATATTAGTACCTTTTTTTGGAATTTTACTTGTGGATAAGAATCTAATTCCTGATATGACCACGCTTACCGGTTTCTTAGGTTTACTCGTGTTTATTTATACCTATGGACTTGTCTTCCCGATCATTATTATCATGTCGGGAACACCTCTAATTTCGGATGAATTAAACAATGGCACTATGTTAACGCTAATAAGTAAGCCCATTCGCAGAGAGGGTATTTATTTAGGAAAATTCATTGCATTATTTGCTTATGGAACCTTACTGAGTTTCGTATCAATGTATATCGTGTCCCTCACAGGTTTTGTCAGATATCAATTTTTTGACAGCTTGGCGTTTTTTTGGATACATTTCTCGTATTCCTTCATTGTATTAATATTATTTGGAGGGATTTCGATTGGAATTTCTGCGTTTTTTAACAGGCCGAGAAACGCAATGATGATACCCTTGATTATAGTTATCTTTTCCTTTCTAATTGAATTATTTATCAAGCAAACAATAATGTGGAGCACTGCCATCGGAGAAAATTCGTTTTACGAGGACTTCCAATTCTATCATTTTGACATATCCTACCACATGGCAAATGTGTACCTGTGGATGGTAAATCAAGCCGTACCATCAGCTTCAGACGAATGGGGCTTGTTTTTGCTCATGTTTGGAGTTTATAAAATCGTGCACCCCTATGTTTGTAATTTTTGGGGATGTGCCCAAGTACCTAGACCTGTATATTCGGGTTTTTATCCGCCCATTTTGTCGGGAGTTTTAATGGTTTTATTAGGAATTATAATCTTGCTTGTTGGCTTGTTTTATCTGAAAAAAAGAGACATATATTCAAATTAAATTAAAAAGAGGTGAATTAAAAACGAAGATCTATAAAATAGCTATCACATGCTTGCTTGGAACGCTTTTATTTGTTCCAATAATTGCTCGAAATGGGAATTGTAATTACCAAATTGGCGAACAGTCACTTGTCGTAACACCTAGATCCTATGTGGAGTGGAATGTTACGGAATGCCATAATTACGGAATGTGGCATAATCATGCATATAGGTACTCTTCTGTAAACGATAAAATTAGGTTCACATTTATAGAGGAAGGATATTTTACGGATTACGACACAATAGAGGATTATCCCTGTATCGTGGCAAAGTTGGACTATTATTTCTCTTCAATCAACGATTGGAGAGAGTTAGATATCTCGTCTACATATTTAATATACGATCCAGACGATAAATCTTATTTTAGCATAGAAACGCCTTGGGGATTTTGGGATCCATACCTGCTATTCGTATTTCCATCCACGATAGACTTGAATAGCTTGATTTATTCCTCTTTCGTACAAGAGGAATATTTCTTACATGATTATGATAATTACCACATAAATACCAATTCGATTAATCTAACCAATAGCGACGGTTCTTACAACTACATGGAACTAAGGCTTGATGGAATCGTGAATAGATGGGAATATAGGGACAATTGGAGCGATACTCAAATATCCGTGAGTTATCTGGGTCAAGGAAATCTCCAAGATTCCAGCGAAAGCATTCCCTTTGGAACAGGAGTTTTTATTGGTGTAGGTATATGCGTGATTGGCGTTGTGATTGTTGTTCATAAAAAACGCTTGACCGCGGAAAATCTTTAGTGCTAGATTTATATCCTTTTTTTTTTTCTTCTTCTCTTTAAGCATACTAATATTTCTTAAAGCTCTTAAAATAGAATCATGCAATATATTTATGTAGACTCTTAGTTTATATATATCACCATTAATAAGAATTATCTACACTTTAGATACCTTAAATTAGAATGATGGAAACCTGGAAAGAATTAAAAAATGTTTTAATAAATTACAAAACCGGGAATTATCAACATAGGTCCTATTGTTCTGAAGCGGATGTTACTAAAGCTTTAGACGAAAAAAAGATATTGTATTTCCAGGTATAATTTATCCTATCGATTTATTTTTATTATTTATACCGATTTTGGTGATTGTTATTTACATTATTATGACAATTGGTTATACATTAAGGTGGGAGATGATATTATTTAACACATTATTCTACATTGTATTGTTAAATATTGAATTATTGAGTATTTTATAGGTATTTCTTAAATCAAGAATTTATATAGTTATCGGTCCTCAAGATATTCTAAAAATAGGCTATTTTAAAGAAGAGAAATTTTATTTCGGGAATTCAATAGATAATATCCTATATCTTAAAGATGAATTCGTGATTAATCGAAAAATTCGACTTTATAACAAATTACAACCATAAAGAATTTCCCGATAGAAATTGGATGAAATTGTTTGGAGATTTAATCCTTTCAATATGGAGCGAGAGAGAAAAATAGCAACAGATACAAAATAACCTAAATTTATTAATTGAATGATCCTTCCATTTAAATGAGAGTAAAAAGATAAAGAAAGTAGATTTATTTCAAATTATTCAAGAATGCTCCAATTTCGTCCTTGGAACATATCTTGAATTGCTTGTGCTCGGATTTGACATAGCTAAGCCTTAAGGTGTCCTTGGTGATCTCGTCTTCCACGGACTCTTTCAAGGCGTTTAGTGCCAAGTTGATGAGTTCGTCAAAAGTGAGGTCTGGCTTATAGTTGTTCGTGATGTATTCACGGGCGGTAGTTTCTCCGCTTCCGATGGCATAACCCTTGAAAGACCTGTAAATTCCGCTCGGACTCGTGGTATATATTTGCGTTCCCTTAGCGTCAATTCCAATGAAAAAAAGAGCACATCCAAATGGTCTAATACCGCCGTATTGTGTGTACATCTGCTTCATATCAGCAATCGTCTTGACGAGCATGCTAAGGCGGACGGGTTCGTCGTAGGTTAACCTGAACGACTGCGCTTGAACCCGAGCGTAATTAATAAGCATTCTCGAGTCTGCGTGCAAGCCCGAGATTGCAACTCCAATGTGTTGATCTATTTGAAAAATCTTATCGATGGCGTCGGCATCCATGAGGGTCGATGGGACCTTAATTTGCGCTGCAAGGCAGACATCCGTATTGGATTTAACCGCAACAGCCAGTGTACCTCGCCTAACCGCTTCTAGAGCATATTCAACTTGATATAGCCTCCCTTCAGGGCTAAAAACCGTGAGAGCTCTGTCATATGCCCTTCCTCCTGCACCAAACATGATGATCGTGAATTATTATTTTAATTTTATATTGAGTTGATTACGATATTAACTATCTAAATCAACAACAGAATTTTAATTTAATTGATTTTTTTTATAAAAAAGAGTGCTTATATTTTTCCAGAACTTTTTAAAATGGAAATTGTCAGGTCCTTGAAAATGTTTCCTATCTTGATGTCTTGCTTGGCGCTCGCTTCGATGTACGATATTGCCCCTAGCTCGTTCTTGTAAGATTCACCGTCTTGTGAGCTCACCTCTCTCGTATCGTCGGTGGTTATGTCTAGCTTGTTTCCTACTAGGATATATGGTTTACCAGCACCAATGACTTTTTCAACTTCGCTCTTCCAACCTGCCAAGTTTGCAAAAGAGCTCCGCCTCGTCAGATCAAATACGAAGACAACGCCGCCACTCCCCCGATAAAAAGGAGGTCGGACGAACGAAAAGTGTTTTTGTCCTGCCAAATCCCATAATTGTAATTTTACGGTGACATTTGGATATTCGGGCAATTCCACGGTCTTTGTAGAGAAGTTGGACCCTATAGTCATGATATAATTTTCCTTGAAAGTGTTTTCGCAGAATCGAAGGACCATCGAGGTCTTTCCAACCCCTCCATCGCCAACAACGCAAATCTTATAGATGTAATTCTTGTTATCCGACATGATTCAAAATATGCAATTTGTATTTACTAATAATGACAATAAATCAATATTGTAAATATTGCTTAAAAAATTTTTATTTTATTTACAACAAGATATTAATCCTACTATTTTAATGTATTTTTTTTATAATCGAAATAAAAAACATTTTAATAATAAAATCGAGATTAGTAAATAAATTAAATAAACAAGAATGGACAAGGAGGATTAATATGGATAAGCTAGCAGATAAGCTTTCTCCAGAGCTTCAAGAAAAAATAGGAAAAAGCGTGGAAAAAGTATTTTCTAAAATGCTTGAAAAAGCATCAAAAGGAGAATCAGTAGAAGGTTTAATAAAAGCATTACTCGTAGAAAAAGTAATGAACATGGTTGGTGCTCTCATCAAGCGTCCCGTCGTTAAAAAATTAGCTAAAGTGGCAGTAAAAAAAAGAGTGGATACCATGTGGGAGAAAAGAAAGGACCAACTACTTTCGAAGATAAAAATAGAACTCCCTTAATTGGTTCTATTTCGTAATTGTTTTTTATCAATGTTACCTTCAGCAGTTAAGGGTAAATCGTCTACAAATTGAATGATTTTTGGTACTTCGTACGGAGAACATCGTTTTCGGGCAAAATCCTCGATTTCTTCCTTGAGTGATTTCTCATCTTTATCTGTTTGATAATCTTCATCTATTTTAATAAAAGCTTTCACGATTTCTGAACCAGGCCGTTTTGGATTTGGAACGCCAATTATTGCGAGGTTATCAATGGCGGGATGCCTATAAATTGTTTCTTCGACTTTCTTTGAAAAAACCTTGTATCCCGATACGATTATCATATCCTTACTTCGATCCACTATCTTGAGATATCCCTCTTCGTCCATCACGGCAATGTCGCCCGTGTGAAAAAAGCCTTCTTCATCAATCGCGTTCTTCGTTTCTTCGGGCTTGTTGTAATAGCCCTGCATTACTTGCGGACCTCTAACAAAGATTTCTCCAGGAGCTCCTAAAGGTACTTCTTTATTAGAAATAACATCCACGATCTTGATCTCAGTATTCATAATGGGCAAACCAATCGACCCGGGTTTTTTCTTTCCCTTAAAAGGATTAATGGTGATTACCGGAGAAGTTTCGGTCATGCCGTATAATTCTAATAATTTTCCCTCCCCGATCACGGATTCTAAATCTTCGTAGATTTCAAGAGGGAAAGGAGCTGCGGATGTGAAGCAATATTTTAGATTGGAAAAGTCAAGTTTTTTGAAATTTTCGTTATTAAGTAAGAGTTGGTAAAGAACAGGAACATTAGTTATTATTGAGGGTCGATTATTTTTTAGAGCATCAATGATATAGTTGATATCACGAGGGTCCGGCACGAGTACTTGTTTCTGAGCGTTAAACAAGCAATTTAAGCAGAAAGACAATCCAGCTATGTGAAAAAAAGGGAAACCAGTGCAAGCAACGTCCTCTCCTCTTTTTAATCCAAACCATTCATTTAATATCACGAGGTTTGAAAGAATATTCGAATGAGTTAACATTGCACCTTTTGGGGGTCCCGTCGTGCCACCCGTATATTGTATGCAAGCAATAGCGGAAGCGTCATGATCCACATCTAACGGTGTCGAGGGATATTTTTCTAAGATATCTTCGTGAAAATCCAGAAGACCTTTCCGGAAGAGTGGTTTTATTCGATTTTTCGTGTATCTACTTTTAAGAGTGTCCGAATCGCTTCTAAATTTTGATATAAAAGCATTGAAATCGCTAATAACAACGAGTTTTAATTGAGGAAGAGTAGATATAATTTTTTCAACTCGATTAACAAAGTAAGTATCTAGCGTTACGAGTGCAACCTTTTTTCCTGCTTCTAATATATCGCTGAGTTGGTATTGGATTTGAACATCTCTAGAAAGAATGCTAACGCCCGAGACGATACAACCCGCTTTTAAGGTTCCTATTAAAGCTATTACATATTCGATATTATTCGGTAAGTGGATCGCAACCACGTCTCCCTCTTCTAATCCGTTCTCGAGTAATGCGTGGGCAAACTGATTTGAATATGCGTTTAATTGATTGAAAGTAAGTTCCACTCCTAAAAATTCTAGCGCGATCTTGTCTGGAAAATCGTCTATAGATTTTTGAATTGCGTTAGCAATCGAACCTAACGATTCCCACCTATCAGGATCCAAGTCCTCAAGACCTTCGTCCCAATATTTTTTCCAAAATCGATCTTCATGCGACATTTGGACTTAAAAAATTACGATTTAATCTCTATTTGTTTAACCAAAGAATAAATAATTAAAGAATTGGTGTTATAAATTTCTTTTTAAAGTTCCATCGAACAATATTCAAACTCTCATTCACACTGATTATTCGTTTTGTTTAATCACTAAAAAAACTATTTCTTTCTATTTTTCACAGCATCATAAGTATTTGCCACAATATCCTCATCAAGCCATTCTTCTTTGAGGAGAAATCGTTGGATGAACTGGTTTGGATTCTTTGGAATTTCTGTTCTAAATTCAATATATCTAGGAACCATAAAGTACGCAAGTTTTTCTTTCATAAACTCGTACAATTGCTCGTATGAAAGCGCTCCTTTTTTCTTTTGTACAACACATATTTTTAATTCTTTTTTTTGGGTTGTTTTGTCTATAACCTCAAAAACTGCACTTTCTACAACAAGTGGATGAGAATTTGCAACACGCTCAACATCCATAGCGAAAAAAATTTCGTTATTACGTTCGATCATATCGTCCTTTCTTCCCAAGAAATAGATATAGCCCTCGTGATCTTTATAACCAAAATCACCTGTAAATACCCAGCGGTCTGGCCCAATTTTCATTGAAGTATCGTCTTCCAAGTTATAATACTCGAATTGAACGGGTAATTTCGCTCGCGAACATATTTCACCGATGTTATCTCTACCAGGGGGTAGCTCGTTTCCTTTCGAATCTACTATCTTTATCTCGTATCCTTTAGCAGGTTTTCCTACTGAACCGCTTTTACCGCCTTTCGAACCCAAGATATTCATGGCTATTCCCACGCCTTCGATTAAGGTCCAAAATTCAATTATTTGGATTCCAAACCTTCTTTCTATCGTATCCCATATGGTTTTCAAGGCTCCTGGACCAAATGCGTATTTAATCGAGTGTTTTCTCTCTTTTTCTGAAGGAGGTTGATTAACTAGTTCAGACAAATACGCAGAATAATAACAAAAACAATCGGGCTTATATCGATCAATATCGTCCCAAAAGGTGTTCACATCGAATTTTTCAGTTAGCACGATTGATTTATTATAATACATTGCAGGAATTACGATTAAATATCTCGCTAGCGCTTGAGCTAAAGGTAATGGACAATAGAACTTGTTCGGTCCGAGGCCAGGTCCTAATTCTTCAAATTCTCTTCCTACAGTAATACCAGATAGCGTGTAAAAGTTCCAATAAAAAACACCTTTCGGATTTCCTGTGGTTCCAGAAGTGTAAGAAATTTCAAGTGGAGAATGACTTCTAATGTCGATGTTTGGATTAGAATCGTCTTCTGATATAATTTCATTGAAATCTATTTCGTCATCATTAAAAATATGTGTTTTTGGAACATTTCGAATAATAATCGTCGAAATATTTTTGTAATTATCCCTATATTCTTTAAAAAACTTGTAAAATTCGTAGTCGATAATTATGATCTCAGTATCGCTGTTTTTTAAGATGTATTCTATAATTGACAATCGAAATGACATGTTGATTGAAACGAACATGGCACCTATTTTCGCGATTGCAAACCAGGTAAAAAGTATTTCAGGACAGTTTGGGAACAATACGGCTATTTTAGGGGTTTTTAACTTTAACTTTTCGAGTAATTTTAAAAGTCCATTTGCATACCTGTTTGAAATGTTATTTACATCTTGATAAGAATAAACCTGATCCTTGAAATACAGGAATGGCAAACCTTTATTCAATAAGGCTTTATCCTCCACAATTCTTGCAACAGTAGCGTCTTCAATTCCAAACCTTTCAGTAATCTCGTGTAAATCATAACTTTTTTTTATAATAATACTTCCTCCCCTGAGCTCTACATTGACTTCTTCTTTATCCCTAAACGGAAAAGAAGGATCTTTCGATATTTTACTAGGAATATAAACCCATAGACTGCTATAACCTCGATTTCCTGATTTTTTCTTCGATATCTTCCCTTTACCCGATTTCACAATTTTCACAATGATTTTTTACTTAAGTACTTTTATGATTAGTTCGTCAAAAAAGATTACTAATTTTCTTCGAAATATTACCATTATAATTGAAAAATCTGAGAATAAGAAGAAAAAAGAATTTTTATTTTTTTTGTAATAAAAATAAATACGTTAGAACAATGCAATGTCTAATTTATATGGGAACATCTCGATATTGGTCCTTGAGATTTTCAAAATTATCGAGATTATAATGAGGAAAGTATAAGGAAAACGCATATTCTTTTTGAAATAATGGAGAAGATGCAATTTCGTGATATTTTACCTCGTGAGCGATCCTATCAGCAAGATTTCGTTCTTCGTAATCTTTAATGAATAATTGAGCTCCCATTCCAGCAGAATTTCCTACTTGATAGATTTGCTCGGGAGCGATTTCGGGGAACAATCCTATAAAAGCAGCGTTTTCTTTCTTAATATAGTTCCCAAAACCACCAGCTAAAAGTACTTGTTCGAGATCGAGCTTGCTTTTATTCTCCGAACCAAGAAGTAAATTAGCAGAGCTAAGAAAGGCTCCTTTCGCAAGTTGGAGTTGTCCCAAGTCTTTTTGAGAAATCGTTATTTCCTTAACATCACTTTCTTTTGGATCCAAATCTAACGCTCCAATATCCCATTCTGATTTGTAAACGATGTAGTGGGGTCCGTCCTCTCGTTTTACGATTCGTCGGTGATTTGCGACTTGATCTGATTTCAAATTAAACTTACCCGCTCTTGTAATTATCTTGGATTTTAACATTTCGGCAACAATATCAATAAGGCCTGATCCACATAAACCGAGGGGATTCACGTTTCCAATGACTCCTATCGATGGTTCCAAGGAGTTCCTATCGATATTTACAGACTCGATGGCCCCTTCACATCCTCTCATTCCGCATGATATGTGTGCCCCTTCTAGGGCGGAACCTGCGGCGCAGGATCCTGTAACCAAACCATTCTTGTTACCTAAAACGAGTTCACCATTGGTTCCTATATCGATCAAGAGCGAATATTTATCGTATTCGTATATTTTCGAAGAAACTATGCATCCAATGGTATCCGTTCCTACATAACCTGCAATGACAGGAGGGGAATAAATATTGATATTTGGACTGCAATTTATGCCCATTAATCCCGCACTCACATTAATCGGAGCTTTAAAGACGGGTACATAAGGAGAAATGGAAAGATATTCCGTTGGGATCCCAAAAAACATGTGATGTATACCCGTGTTTCCAACGATTGCGATATCTTTAATTTGAGCAAGGGAAATTTTTGCTTTTTTGGCGCAATCTTCCATTAGTTCATTAATGGCGCTTATTAATAGGCTTTTTGCGCTCTCTATGCTTTTATGTTTAACAATATATGTGATTCTCGAGATTAAATCCTCTCCAATAACAACTTGAGGATTTAACATTGAAGATATTGCCGTAAGTTCTCCCGAATCCAGGTTTATTAGATATCCGACCACGGTTGTTGTCCCGATATCGAACGCCATGCCATATATATCATTAAAATCGTGTCCAGCCTCTACATCAAAAAGATTCCATTCGTTTTTGCCAGTATTTCTCCTAAAAAACGCTGTAATTGCACCTTCCTTTTCCCTCATGAGAAACGGAAGCTTTTTAGAAATATTATATAGGCAATCGTTTACCTGCAACGATGAATTATCGTCGTATAGTTTATGATTGCTCTGATCGCTTAATATTGCGTCATTCAAGCCAGTCAAATCGTTTCTTTGAGTTTTCAAATCCGTTGTTTTGATAACATATTCTCGAGCAGATACGAGCGGTTGCATTTTATGTACGATTTCGATGCCTAAGGCGTTCAAATCCGAATCAATTAAAATTTGACTCCCCTTTGGAATTAATGCCTCGGTTAAATAAACCCTCAAGTCTCCAAGTACTTGAGCCTGGCATGCAAGTCGATAACCATCAGCAATCTTTTCTTTTCCAAGCACCTTTAGTTCTTTTTCGTTCGGTTCGGAAATTTTTGGTTTCGGGTCCATGATACGGATCAAACATTTCCCACAGGTACCCTTACCAGCGCATAACGCACCAATCGGGTAATTCAAGGCTAATAAGCCTTCATAAACCGTGGAACCGTTCTCCACGTGCAATCTTTTTGATACGGGTTCCAATATAAGAGTACTTCTTTTATGTTCCATTTGAGATTCCTTTTATCAAAATATTTCCATAAATAAATAAATATCATAATAAATTTAATGTAAAAAAAATAGATTACGAAAAATAATTTTAATTTCTTAACCAAATATCGATAAAATCGACTCCTTCGATAGCGTCCTTTGTAAAAGCGTCTACTTTCAATTCTTCTGCGATATCTTCAGAAACGGCAGCTCCACCGAGAATTATCTTAGGGTTTAACTCCAGATTTCCGTTTTTCAGGAGTTCTACCGCTCTCTTTACGGCGGGCTCCACGGAAGAGAGAAGGAACGATATTCCTATAACTTTAACATCTGGCAATTTTGCGGCTTCTAAAAAATCTTCGGGACTTACATCAACACCAAGGTCTATTACATCCATTCCAAACGATTTCATTATAGCAATTAAAATACTTTTTCCCAAGCTATGGATATCTCCTTGGATCGTTCCAATAACGACTTTTCCCTTATAATTTCGAGCCCTTGCAAGTTCTTGCCTTTTTTCTTCGTCAATCGTGAGTAGTCCGTCGCTTAAAGCTTCAGCGGCCAAGATGAGTCCCATCTCTCCCGAATCTTCAAGGCCTTCGAGAACTCCTCTTTTAATTATTTTAATGGTCGATATGCCAGCGTCTATAGCGTCCTTTATTACGGCTTTCATGGAATAAAAGTCCAAGGATCTCACGGCGTCTACGATGTTATCGATGTATTGCTTATCTTCTTGTAAGAGTTCTACATGTTCGGTCTCAACATTCTGCATTTTTAACCATCTCTTTGTTTAAAATTAAAAAAAAATTGTTGAATTACATGATAAACACAATTCCGTGCCACGCAACATAAGGCACGCCAGTCTTATCGTGTTCGGGATTAATGACATATAAGGGCTTCTCTCCGCACTTAACGGCAGTTGCGAATACATCAACTCCACACGCTTCTAAAGCTGGGCGCGCTCTTAAATACTGTCGGCACAATTCTCCCTCGAGAGAAGGACATTTTGGAAGTTTTTTTTGTTGCATCAAGTCCTTAAAGAACTCTGCAGTCCACATTCCACATCCAACACAAGGACCACCTTTAAAGCCCATTGCGAGGTAATATCCGAGGTAGGTCGCTTCTGCTTCCACCCACGAAACGATCTCGTTCAGTAAATTCACGTCGCCGTGAACGCCAGTCAAGATACTGGGAAAGATGTTGTTTTCCACTGGCGGGTAAATTGAAACCATGATGGCGTAGTTATAGCAATCCACGATTTCCCGCATTTCTTCTGCGGTGGGCGAATGTGGCGGACAATT
Organism: Promethearchaeota archaeon; assembly: GCA_016930515.1. Lineage (GTDB taxonomy): Archaea > Asgardarchaeota > Lokiarchaeia > Sigyniarchaeales > SOKP01 > FT1-020. The sequence continues at coordinate 45,176 of JAFGGO010000114.1, forward strand.
CAAGTTGGAACCGTAACCGAAACATATCGGAACTCGGCATTTCATTCGAACACGCGGATCAATAATGACATTTCTCGGATCGATGAACTTGGCGTGACCAACACATTCAACCTTATACTTCTCAATCGCGTCTTTTATATATTTATTGGCTCTCTTCAGGAGCTCGTCGAAAATCTCTTGTTTTGGTTCGAGCTGCATGGGCGAGGGTTCCCTTCCATACTTTTTTGGCAATACCCTACGCCACTTGTAGGCCATCTTCGAGTCTTCCCGGTCTACATCGGGGATTGGGACTGGTTTAGACGATTTAGTTGGATTTTGCATTAGTTTTACCTTGTTTTTCTTGTTAATCTAGTTTTCCTATTGTTTTATCATATTACTAACGTAAACCGAGGCTTAGGTTAGTAGTGTTATAACTAATATTAATCGATTGTTTAAAAAGATATCTAATTGAATAAGCGTTCATTTGAACCGGCATTCACTTTATTAAAAACGCTCGAATATATTAATAAACCTCCGAATCGGGTATTTCAAGCGAATATTTTGATATCTTTTTAATTTCACGGAATATAAACAAGATATAAATTCTCAATTCCATAGTTATAATTTAAAGACAATTTCTGCTCAAAATCTAATAAATTAGAAGATTTGATACATTCTGAAAATTTATTAGATACATTTAAAAATTAAAAAAAGATTCAAAAAAAAATCTATTTTAGGTGATTTTTTGATTATTATCGCTGCAACAATAGAGATCCGTGCTAATTCCAGCAAACAGTAGCAAGAAATAGACTCATCTGACTCTGAAAGCTTAACAAAAACAGAGATCTCATTTGACAGAGAATTCCCATTTTCGTTAAATGCCATAACTTGGAAGTAATATCTTCTGTTATCCCACCAAGATATATTCGCTCCTCCCGAACCATCGCTAGTTATCTTGGAGTGATATCGAATATTCGTTGCGTTGTAAATTAGAACGCCCGAGGGATTCCACATTTCCTGACGAATCTAATTTCTAAGATCGTATTTCCTCGTAAAATACATCATACTACTAATAATCGCATTATAATAATCAGAATTAAATTCTTTTTATTTTTACTTCCAACCATCTCTCCCTTGTTGGTTCACGATCAATATAGGGACTATAAAGGTGAAATTAGGCATTAAATTAGAGATCCTTTTCGCTTCCGCGCCTATCAGAAAATTGTCGGACCATGAACATTTTATTCTTGTGAATTACTACCTCGCGAGATGCAGTTTGACTCGGGATTTAGTGTGTTTCGATCGAACAAGGAGCGTTCTATCGTCCCTAGCGGGGAAAAAGCCTTGGACGAGATTCTTTCGGGAGGTTTCCATCGAGAGCTCGTCTATCTCATCTACGGAGACAAGAAAAGGAGCGCAAGCGTCTTGCTTAGCACCTCAGTCGAGGCGCAAAAGGCTTGCGTCAACGGAGGAATCGGAGAAAGAGCGCAAGTAGCATTCATAGACGGTACGAATCGATTTAACCCTTATGACATCAGCAAATACGCCGTTTCGCAGCGTTTATCGCCACAACGAGTGTTGGAAAACATTCTTGTCGCTCGAGCGTTTACTTGGGACCAAATGATAGAGATCTTGGAAAATAGACTTTCTAATCTCGAGGGGATCAAGGTATTACTCGTCTCGGGAATCACGTGCCTGCTTCAAAACCACGATAAGCGAACCTTCGAAGACTTGCTCCGGGCAATAGGCGGTATAAAAAAAGCGCTTGAAAAGTCAAGGCCCTTGATCGTTTTAACCGCCCCCTTGAACGAATATTCCCTGTTTCGACCCGAAGGGGGAAAAATTCTCGCTCATTTTGGAAGCGTGTTGGTCTTGATAAACGATAACGAGCGCTTCACGGAATATACGCTCGTTCAGCACCCCTACCTCCCAGAACGCAGGATTTTGAGGTGGAAGCCCAGAAGAAGCAAGAGGCCCCTGTCCTGCACCACGCGAAACGCCAAGATTGACAATTGGTTTTAACATGAGACTATAATTTTTTCATTTCCTTGATTAAAGAAACGATAGCTTGATATTTTTCGAGCGCTTCAGCAACATTTTTTTTTTCCAAGGCGTTCAAGCAGGCTATATTTATCGATCGTATTTGATTCTTGAGATTTTTGCTTTTCTCGAGTCGTTCTTTTTCTTCGTTTATCGATTTTTTGATGTCGTCCAAAAATGCCTGATATTTCTGCTCAAGTTCCTGATTGCCCGATGAACGCGAAAAAGAAATGATGGTCTCACAATTTGAGATCGCATTATCGAAAAACCCTTCTTTTAGATTTTGTTGAAAGTCCAGCTCTAATTGAGCAATATTTTCTCCAACTTTTTGAAATTCTTCTATAGCAGTGGTGATTTCTTTTAAGCGATTCTCTAACTTGGGAAGCAGTTCGTTCATCTCCTTTAATTTAATCAAGGCGATTTCAAGAGTGATTTCATTCTTAGCTTCTTCAAATTGACCGCTTTTTTCTAGTTTTTTGCTCGTGTCGATTACTTTTTCGATTTTTTCGTATGTCTTTCGAACTTCCTCGTATTCCTCGTATTTTAATTTTTGTATGAGGCTGTGCTCTAAAGTGCCCCATTTTCTCTGATATAATTCTTTTTTGACACCTTCGAGGGTATATATATGTTCCCAAGCCCGGTCTATAACATCGTTTGCCTTATCAATAGCTTGGAGCCTTATGGCGTTATAAAATTGAATTTCCAAGCGATCGAGAGATTCTACTTTATTATCTTGTTCAACTTGATACCCCTTCCAAATTTCTTCGTCCTTATTAATACAATAATTTGCCGAAGGATAGCGAGAGAGGTTATAATGTTGTTGATATTTTTGTTTGAACTCCATTACGAGCTCGTGGGCTTTTTTAATATCGTCCACATCCAAGTAGTCGTCAAATTTTTCTTTTAATTTATCGCTCAATAGTACAAGGTCAACGGTTTTTGATTTATTGGTAGAAGTAGATCGTATTTTTTCTATGTAATCTTGTTGTTCTTTTACAAATTGCTCCAAGTTTATCTTCCGAGCTAAATCAATTATCCTTTCCGAAATTTTCAGGGCTTGATCGACTTTTCCCGTGCTATAGCAACTAGCTTGTGAAAGTTTAAGCTCTTCTATTTCAGCTATGATTGCGATCTTATCGAGGTTATCTGATTTTGAAGGCAAGAAACAATATCACCTAGGAATCGTTTTTAAAGTCCTCGAGTTGTTTAATGATCGTTTCAAAAGCGTCCAAGGATTCGTTAAACTTGCTCTCGTCCAGGAAATTAATTCCCTTATTACTCAAGAGTACGATTTGGTCTAGCAATTGTTCGTATTTTCGAGATTCTACCTCTTTGATTTCGTTTTCCAGCTCATCTTGGAGAGACGCTAATATTTTCTTAAATCGTTCTTCACAACTCTTTTCGTTGTTGTCCCGAGCTATTTGTAGTGCTTTTTTACAATTCTCCATTGCTTTCTCAAGCTTGTGCTCGTTCCTATCTGATTCAATACTTTTTTCAATATCTTCAATTTCATGTAATATACTGGTCTTTTTTTGTTTCAAGAGTTCCATGTCTTTTTTGATATCGTTGATCTTGTTCTTGAGGTCATTAAAACAAGCATCTTGAATCTCTTCTTCGATTGATACGATTTTAGAAATTGCTTCTTTAATTTTATCTTCATTCTTCAATTCCAAGACTTCTTGAAGTAATGAATCTGCTACTTCCCGAGTTTCTTCTATTTCATGATTGATGTCTTCAATCCGCTCAGAGAAATTCTGTACCAACGCATTTTCCCCACTTTTCTTAGAGATCTCAATGATTTTTTCGCAAATCTTTATTGAATCGCTAAATTCGTGTTTATTTTCGCTTTTATCTAATTTTTGCTTTAGTACATTCAATTCAATCCTAAATTGTGCTTGATTCTCTTTTTCTTTTAATAATTCGTGTTTCATATTTTCTAATTGGGATTTTTGATCCTTAAAGTCGGGACCGTGTAATTCCTCTAGCATGGAATTGATTTTAGATATCGCTTCATCGAGCTTGCCCATCTTTTGAAGCTCCATAAGTTCTTCAATCAGGGTTTCGGCAATTTCCTTGGTTTCCTTGAGTTCTAGCTCGATATCTTCTTTAAGAAGCGTGAATTTCTCCACGAGTGAGTCATTTTCCTTTTTTTTAGATAATGCGATTATGTTTTCACAGGCAAGTATTGCTTGGGTCAAGAAATTATTATTCTTACTCTCCATAAGATCAAGCTCTAAAGAATTAATTTTTTCGTTAAAATTAGCGAGTTCAAATAGTTCAGAAGTTAAGCTTTTTTCTAGCTGTTCTAATTTTTTCTTTTCTTCAATAAAATCAGAACTACTTAATTTTTTCATCACGGAAGAAATTTCTTTAATAGCTTCTTCAAGACGATTTTCTTCTTTTAATATCAAGATTTTTATCAAGCTCTTTTCATACGCTTGCCTGTAATTATCCAATTTTTGTCTCAGGGTTTTGGAGATTTCCACATATTTTTTCTCCAGGCCAAACTTTTCTGTTCCAGGCAAAATTGATAATAAAGACTCGCAATTCTTGATTGCATCTCCTAAATGATCGTCTTCCAGATTAGATTTTATCTCCGATTCCAAAAGATCTATTTTGTTCAGGATTTTTATTCGTTCTTCTTCCGTCTTTTTTTTTTTAGAATTGAATTGAGTTTCTAACGATTGCCACTTCTTTTTTATCCCCTCGTCAACGACCTTGTTTAACAACTTTTTGGCTTTTTCAAGAGCTTCAGTTGCGCCTTCCATTTCGTTTTTACTAACAAGCTCGGAAAATTCGCTTTCAATTCTTATTAGTGATTGAAGGTTTTTATCAACTGATGCCATTGCAGCTTGCTGAGCGTTATCGTCCTTTAAGAAAAGCTCCTCGATGATCGGAATGGAAGAAAGGTTCACATTAAATGTGCTGTATTTTTTCTTGAAATCACTGACCAACTTGTGTGCCTCTTCATATTTATCGTTTTCCAAGAACTTATCAAATAGTTCTTTTACTGCTTGAGCTTCGTTGGTTATATCTTTGACTAAATTCTTAAGTTGCTCTCGTTCCTTTAGATTTTCAATGAGTTCTTTTTGATCTTTTTCGAGTGCTTTGTCTTTTATTTCTTTTGACAATTCGATAATGCGATCCGAAATGACAGTCGCTTCTAGATATTTTTCTTCCTTGATAAGAGAATCCATCTCGTCTTTTAATTCGTTTATTTCATCCACGATAGGAGCAAGGATGTCCTCTTGGGCTTTAATGTGTCCTTCTAGGTCTTGTTTCTTGAAACTAAATATTTTAAAAAAGTCAAAGGGTTCTTCGCCAGATTCAATAGTAATATTTCTCAAAACCGCAAGATCGGGGTATTTTCGGGCAAATAATTCTCTTATTTGAGGAATATATGCTTTAAGCGTATAACTAGCTGATTTACTCACCCAGATATACATTCTTTTCGACTTTCGCGAATATATCGCCAATATCGTGTATAACGTAAATAGATCAAGGGGATCGTCTGGAGTTTGCTCTTCAAATGTTCCTGAGTAGCTTAATTTATAGATTTTAATGTCTTTATCAGCCATGTGACTATTCTCGTTTTGGTTTACTTATATCAAAAATAAATAATAATTTCTATATAAATATCGTTATATCAAAAAGGTAGGATGGTATTATTAAGTTTAGTTTTGGCGAAATGATTAAATTAAAAAAAAAAATATGGATATTTTTAATGGCATAAACGGCATTAAGGTCCGAATATAATCCCAATACCAAGTGTTATTCCCATAATTATCCCTATCGTGACGAACACGGCAAGTATAACCAAGAGCGCGATTACAAGCGCCAAAATTGCTACGATTATTGCCATACAAAAACCTATATCGTGGCGCTTTCCAATAAAATAAAAAATCAAGATCAGCATAATAATCGCGATTATCCAATGAATAAATACAAAGGAAAAAAGAATGGTGACCACGAAAGCCGTGAGAAATACCTCTCCAAAATCAGTATGTTTTGCGTTCACGATTGCCAGTGCAATTTTAAGAAAAATGGTTGTAATGACCAAGTTAATGATGATCCAAAAAAATATTATTAGTGTTATTGTCAAAACATCTAAACCAGTCCACCAAGCGTATATCATATTTTATTCTAACTCGTTATATTAATAAATTTTTTACATTTTAAGGATTAAAATAAGTATCTTTTTTTAAATATCAATTTGCTTGAGAATTTAACCTTCTTTTTTCTTGTAAAAATTTTCGTTCTTTGACGCCAAGGTTAAATCGTCTCCACCATACCTGACCTTTCTGGCGTTATAATATAAAATTGTTTTTTCTTCGCAAATCTTGTTCCATTCGATGATCCCGTGTTTCTTGATCATTAAAAGATTATAGATCTTGGAGTTATGGGGCAAAAAAATCTCGTAATTCACGATCGGCTGGAGTTTTTCGCATGGAAATTCGTCGCACTCGTAGCAAAAATTATAACTCTTTCCAACCACGCACTCGTATGTCTTACAAACGGGAAAATTCTTGACTTGTCCACCCTGTTCTCGACAACCCCTACAGTCGTGCGCTTTTTTTCCAGGGCATTTCTTGCAGTAAATACCGCATGGAGCGTGATCGTTGAAATACAACCCAAAGGAACACAAATTTGTCATGGATTATTATCATGATTACTTCTTAAAAGATTTGATGGTAAATCAGAAAACACGCGAAGGGGAGCTTTATTTATTGCGCCTTGAGTTTTTTTCCTCAAATCAGTATAGGTGAAGAATATAGGTCGCACCGTCCCATCTTTTCGTCCCGCTCTCGAGTACGAGATAGAAAGCTGGAATAATTTCAAGAGAGCGCTCAGGCCCGATGATCAAGAGAATTTTCATAAATTAATGAACCACGCCCGCATTCATTCAGACGCTGGAAGTATGAGCGCCCGGCCAATGCTTTCGGAGGTTATTTTCATGTCAATTGCGATCGAGCAAGAAAAACGAATTAAAAAATTACAAACAGAGCTTGAAGCATTGAAGAAACAGGTCGAAAGGAAGGATTAAAAACAATATGGCTTTTCAAGAAGATTTTTATGGTTGGTTGCTAGACGCCACAACTTCCGGAGACGGAATGTTGCTTTGGGTAAAATTAATCAAGGAGAAAAAGAACGTGCTGCTTCACCACGATTTTCACCCAGAATTTTTTGCCGTCCCAAAATCAGGGATTGGTAAGGATTTTACTACTCTAAAGCAAGTGTTGATGTCCCATCCTGGCGTGAAAAGCGTGCGAACCTGCGATAAATATATTAGTTTAGAAGATCAAACTAAATCGACGGTATTCGGGGTGCGCATCGAAAAACCTTCCTTATTCAAATCGACGACTAAAGAAATAGGCGAGATTGATCTTTTCACCTTATATAACATCGATATTCCCATTTCTCAAATGTATTTTTATGAGAATGACTTATTTCCAATGGCATTCTGCCGTTTTAAAGTTGCACTCAATAAGAAAGGGCTTGATTCAAAGGAGTATATTCGATTGATCTCCTTGGATTTAATGGATAACAACGAGAAGTTGTATTACGAGTTACCACCACTTAAAGCAATTTGGTTAGATGTTAATATTCGTAAAAAAGGACTGAGACCGTATTTTAACGATCCCTTGATATGCACAGAAATTAGCATCGTTGAACAAGACGAGAGCGGAATACCAAGAGCGGACGGAAAGCGAAAAAGAAAGATCTGCATAGATCTAGCGGACGAAGCAGAGATCCTAAAAAAGACAAGCGAAGTTATCGAAGAGCTCGATCCCGACATCGTCCTCACATGCGGTGGAGACGAGTTCGTATTCCCGTATTTAATTGCTCGAGCTTCAGAGAACGGGGCATCTCATAAACTCTACTTTTCGCGAACGAAAACACCTTTAAAGCAATGCATTTTTAACCTATCAGGAGGATCCGACCACTACATGTCGTATGGAATGATAATGCGTCGATCAAAAACCCAGGTCTATCTAACAGGAAGATTCCACTTGGATACGACAGCGTATGGAAGCCTTCATTTCAGCGAGGGAAACATTCCAGGTGTCATCGAAGTAGCTCGTGTTTCTCGCGTTCCTCTCCAAAGGTTATGTCGCATTACCATAGGAGGAGCACTACAATCCATCCAATTTTACAACGCTTACAAGCTGGATCACTTGATTCCGCCTTTTAAAAAAAGTCCGGAAGGATTTCGAACGGGAATGGACTTGATTAAAGGCGATCGCGGGGGACACATCTTCGAACCCATAGTAGGAGTATTTGATCAAGTGGTCGAGCTGGATTTTTCGTCTATGTATCCTTCTCTCATGGCAAATTTTAACATATCTTCGGAAACAATCAATTGTGCCTGTTGCAAGGACGACGGCACGGGCATCAAGGTACCGGGATTGAACTTTTACATCTGCTCGAAAAGGGAGGGCATCATATCCAAATCGATACGACTCCCGCTCGAAAAAAGGTTAAAGTACAAGAAAATCGCTCGCGATACCGGCAACCTTCGATATAAGTTTACCGATATTGCCTTGAAATGGGTTCTTGTAGTTTCTTTTGGATATTTAGGGTTTCGAAACGCGCGCTTTGGCAAGATCGAAGCGCATCAGACGGTGTGCGCGTTCGCTCGCGAGTTCTTGATGCGTTCCGCAGAAATCGCGCAAAATCACGGCTGCAAGGTCGTTCACGGGATCGTGGATTCGATATGGCTTCAAGACGAGAAGAACAGGGATCCAGAAGAGTTTAAAGAAGTAACCCGAAAAGTTGCTCAAGAGATCACGGAACACACCAGCATTCAGATGAGTTGGGACGGCTTTTTCGATTTCATCGTCTTTCTTCCCTCTCGCGCCGAGCCTGACATACCGACGCTCAATCATTATTGGGGCATCAAGAAAGGGGGTGAAGTGAAGGTAAGAGGGATCGAAGCTCGCAGGAGAGACGCACCAAACATCATAAAAGAAGCGCAACTAGCGTTTATCGAAGAATTTAAAGGAGCAAAAACGGTAGAAGAGTTCGTTTCAAGAGTTTCCAAGGCAAAAAGTGTTTTCTACGAATACATTGACAGGATTGAAACGGGTCGAGCATCGAGGGAGCAACTCACGATCAAGCAAAAAATCTCCCGTTCACCCGCCCAATACAAGGTAAACTCGTATCAAGCAGTTGCCGCCAAGCAATTGGAACGATCTGGCGTCGTTGCTTCCGCCGGAAAGAATGTGCGCTATATCATTTTAGACGCCGAAGCAAGTCCCGATTTTCCTGAAAGAAAAGTCGTACTATCCGATCTTTACGACCCCAAGAAACACCATTACGACAAGAAAAAATACGTGGAATTACTGAAACGAGCGTTCGAAAACATCGTGCCGTTCCCGATTCCCGAATTGGACGATCTTGTAAAGTCCGATTTTAACAGGAAATCCACGCAAAAAAATATCACGAATTTCGTTTAAAATATCGTTTTATTTTTTTAATTGGTAGAGACCTATTAAAATATTTGACCTATTAAAGAACTTAATATTTTGTTCCTGTATAATCTAGAGAAAATAAAAAAAGTTGCCCATAATGTTAAGATAATTTTATGCTAAAGTAAAATGAGTTCTAAATTTCAATTAAAATAAAAAAAGAAAGATTTAAGTTTGAATTTTTTAAATTTTAGAATTATTTGGGAAGTTCAGCGTCTGGTCTCGCTTCCGTGGCAGGCTTTCCTTCAATACCCCAATGGGCTTTTGGGACCTCGTGAACGAGAACCTCAACCGCTTGTTTCGGAATTCCGATGTTAACGAATACATCAGTCACTCCAGCAATTACTTTTTTTATGATTTCGTCAGAAATTCCCTTCCACAAATATATTTGAGCTAATGGCATTTTTATATCCTCGTTTTTTTTTATTGATTATTGTTTATTCTAATACTGAGGGAATGTTAAAAAATATTTACTTGAAGAATTTAAGAGAAATTTTTATTCGTTACTATTACCAAATAAAAGGAATGAGTCTTTTTCTCACTTTCTGAGCGTACTCTGCATATCCTTCAAGGTTTTTTAGTAAAAATCTTTCTTCAATAATGATCCGCAATACAAACAAACCCGCCATGAAGAAAACTGGAATAAGCCCATAGAAAGAACCCAAAGCAATTGGAAGCGAAAAAAAGGCCAATAAATACCCAAAATACATTGGATGGCGCACGATGGCATAAGGACCCTTTGTGGCAACTTGATGTTCCACTAACTCTTCAATTTTTATTAAGATCGCAGCGAAAGAATTTTCTTTTAACGAAATGAATTTTATTATAAAACCTAAAGCTAACCCCAAGTAGCCCATTAAATTACACCAAATTGGCACGAAAGTCCAGCGATAAGACCCACCGTCCAAGCTAACAATAATAAATAACGCTAAAAAGAGAAGCCCAAGCAGGCTTATAAAAACGATATCTTTTTTTAAAGCATGTTTCAACGACAAGCGCCTTCTTAACACTTCTGGATGGTATTTATTGAACCAAAAAAGAGAATACGCTCTTAAAGTACCATATAAAATCAAACTTACCCACGCATCTACCCAAAAAATATTACCCGAGAAAAAAAATAAAACAAATCCAAAAAACCCAACTTCACCAATTATTGCTAAAAATAGAATAAAAAAAGGAAATTGTTTTGCATCCTCTGGCATACAATAAGAAATTACAATATCCCAATTAAATTTGTTTATAAAAAAGAAAAATAGAGTAAATATATTTTACATGAAAGGTTGTCGAATGAAATTTTTCATCATTCCAACTTTAACTCTATTCTGATTGCTGATATATATTTCGTGATTTTTCTGCGTGATGTCCATCGAAAGTGCCACCGTTTTCCTTGATAAAAGCATTTAATTTCTTGATTGTTAATGGTTCTTCCGAATAGGATCCAATATGTGTTAATTGTGCTGCCCTTCCTTATTTAAGCGACTTGAAATACAGCCTATCAAGCGTTTCGGATAATTCTGGCTTCTTTTTTTGGTGGTCTCGATAGCTTCCTTGACATCTTCCTCCATTATCCCGTCGGGTAGCATTATCATTATAATCCATTTCCAGTTTACTCCATTCGATTGGACGGACCTCCTCATACTACCGCGGCTCATTAGGGTCGCTTAGAAGGATTCGACATAATCCTTGCATTGTGTATTACTCGTAGGCTTGATTATGTACGAGGCAGGATATATAGTGGTCATTTCATAAATACATTCTTGACATTCTCCCGGGAAGTCTTGCCCGTCAACGATTAGGTATTGCTATTCTGGAATTTCAACGAGAACGACTTCTTTTGAACCAGATTGAAATTATTCCTTCATGGTTTATTTAAAATCCATTATTACCGCTATATTAACTCCCTCGCTGTTGGAAACTTCCTGTTGGGCATTTATCCACGTTTGCGTTTGCGGGAACTTCGTGTCCAAAACAGTCCCCCTTCACATCGTCTAGTGGTTTGTAAAATTTACAATCCTTACATTGTGCCATTTTTTTCATCACTTTTGATTTTTCGTTTTTTTTCATACTTTTTAATTTGACTATCAATGATATTATTAGGATTTGTGACAATAATAACATATTGATAAATCAAAATCCTTATATATGGTGTCACAAATCATTTCATTAAGATTATCAGTTATTTTAAATATTTAAAAATGAACGAATACGACCTTTCTTACTTGTTTGAGATTGGATTTAATGAAATTCAAACCAATACCTATAAATATCTCCTTTCTCACAAGTCTGGCACGATAAACCAGATCAAAAACGATTTAGGATATTCTTACGCTCAAGTTAATAATGCGCTGATTTTTTTAAAAGAGAAGAATCTCCTCGAGGTTTCCTCAGATTCAAAACCTAGTCTATTCGTTCGAAAAAATCCAAAAATCGCCTTGAACAACTTATTTAACGAGTGGTTCCAGAAAATTGAAAAAAGCATCAAGCAACTCGACGAGGTCATCAAGATTCAAGAGACTAAATTTGGTCGATGTGTAAAAGAAGTCACCTTCTATTATTATTCGGATCTGGCGTTGGGAATAAATAATTTAGAAACGATGATCGAGAGAGCGGAATGCGAAATTTTAATGACTTCCTTACCAATATCGCTTTTAAAAAAGATCGAACCGTCGCTTTACAACGCATTCACTAGAGGAGTTTCCCTTAAGATGTATTTTTCAGAAGCCGATTTTGAACGAACTGAAAACTACCTAGAACGAATTTTAGACCTTTTAAAACGCGTGAGGATTAGAATAATCCAAACAGGAGAAAAAATCTGCCAAGTTGTGAGGTACAACGACGAGATAGTAAACTCTGGAAATGTTTTTATCGACAATAAATTCTTGAACTCTATCGTTTTTAACGAGAACAACGTGCTTGCTTTTGATGGGCATTTTAATCCTGGCGTGATTCAACAAGTCAAGAAGTATTTTGATCTAAAAACAGCAATAAAGATTATTGAGATAGAATATCCAGAGCCGATCAAAAGCGTTTTGAACGCTATTGAACGAAAAAAGGAGATCAAAACCAGAGATCTGAGCCAAATATTAAAAATAAGCGGAAAAAAGCTGAGAGAAGTGCTCGATTTTCTGATAAACGAGGGAATTATTCGTGAAGAAATCGTGCAACAAGAACAAGTTGGTAGACCTAAAAGAATTTATTCTATCGTAGAATAATCAAGCGATTTTTCAATCGTATTTAGAATCGTTCATATCAAGTCGATATTATCAGCTCGTAAATAATTTACTATTTAAAAATTCTGTTCTAACTATAAAATAAAATAGAACTGTTTTGAGCTTCTATGGAGATTTTCATAACTTATATTTCAATGGGACTGTCATTAGTTTTAATTATCGGATTCTTATACTTGTTGTTTTCTAATAAATCGCTTAAAAAGCGATTGGAGGATATTAAAAACGATATAGACCTTTCAACTGCGATTTACGAGATAAACGACGAAAGACAGAATAAATTTAAGAAAGCACCTCCCTTGAAAGCGAAATTAAAAACAGAGGTCGAAGACTCATGTCAATTATCGTTAGATTTTTTTTTCAAAAAATAGTGGTGCTTGCTCAAACAAGTTTATTTATAAAACTTCATTACCTATAAGGAAAGAAAATCACATCTATCTATATTTATTTGGTGGTGTAAAATTCGATATATTGAATACCAAGTCGTTTTAGGAGATTCTCCCGGAAGGTTAGTGGTAGAAGACATCAAGAAAGTTGCAAGTAAGGGAGAAAAAAAGGAGCAAGCACCATTACCTCAAGAACAAAAGAATGTCTTATATGGAGAAGGTATAATCCATCCGCTCTCTGAAGAGACTTATCTTTGGACCTATTCCCTAATCTATAGGAACAAGAATTTCGATGTCATAAAGTTTAAATCAAGCTGGTCCTGGAAGGCCGATCCAGAAGGTGTTCAAGACTTAGTTATGGACAAGGCTTCTCATGTAGGTGTCGTTGCAGGTGTGTTTTTCATAATGATTGACGATCAAGTCGAGGAGAACTTTTCAAAGCTAGCAGATATGATGGATGCATTTATTGAAAAAACCAGCTCGCAAGAAGCCCCATTTATCGTGTATGGATTGATAGAAAACAAGCAGAAAATCGCTGAACTCAAAACTAATAAGGACCAACTAAAGAACTTGTCAGATGTGAAAAACTGGGTGCAAAAAAACGGGGGAGAGTTTCGACTCGAAAATCTAACTGAAATACAGGCAAATATCCAATATTTGGTCTCAGATTACACGCACTTCATCTTGACGAGCACAAAAGCAACAACTAGCTATCCTGGACTTAAAATAGGAGAGGTTCATTTCTTGGATTACGAAGACCTTAGCGCCTTACAAGAAATCGAAAAAGCCTTAAAGGAACAACTTAAAGCGGGTGAAACCGTGGATAATTTGCTTTCCCAACTGTTTTTCAAGTACCTCAAAAAAATAGAGTTCAAAGAGGAGATATTCGAACGACCCGTTGAAGTCGTGGAAGCAAGCGTGCCTACAATAGAACCAGGGGTACCGCCCCCCTCTAAAATCAAGATAATTTTAGAGGAAATTCGAAGAGGGATCAGGCGCCAATGTCCCAAGTGTTTTAACTCGGACAGGGAAATGATACGAGAAGTGATTGATCACGATAACTTGATATACGACTTTGGGACCGATAAGATTTATGGATTTAAATACATCTGCGGACAGTGCGGTCACGAGTGGAAAACTGAAAAAGATTGGGCTTCCGAAACGGTTGATTAATGATCGAAACCTTTTTAATTCTTTTTTAATGTTTTATCGTACGCATTTTCACTTCTTATTTTAAAGTAAATGGGTGTTAAGAATTAAAGTCACATACGCAGATAGGATTGGCAGGCTCCCTAAATACATTTTTGCCGCCATCGAAGAATTAAAAGCTGAAAAAAAAAGGGAAGGTATTGATCTCATTCTTTTAGGAATAGGAGACCCAGACCTCACGACGCCAGAATTCATCGTAAACGAGTTGATCGAGCAGGTCAAGCGCCCTGAAAATCAAAATTATCCCACTAGTATGGGTGAGCAAGACTTTCGAGAAGCTGTTTCGAGATGGTATAAGGTACGATTTGGCTTGGATCTCGACTCTGGAAAAGAAGTGACGCACTTGTTAGGGGGAAAAGAAGGAATCGCCAACATTGCGCGCGCGTTCGTGAATCCAGGAGACGTGGTACTCTGTCCAAATCCGGGATATCCCGTATACGAGAACGGAGCAACGAAATTATGCGACGGAAATCCGTATATAATGCCCTTAACAAAAGAAAACGAATTCCTTCCAGACTTGGACGCGATTGATAAAAGGGTGCTTAAAAGGATTAAAATGATGTACTTGAATTACCCGAACAACCCAACGGGCGCAATTGCCCCCATGGAGTTCCTAAAAAAGGCATCCGATTTTGCCGAAGACAACGGATTTTTCATCGTTTACGATAATCCTTATTCCGAGTTTACATTCGACGATTATATTGCCCCTTCAATCCTTCAAGTATCTGAAAACCATGTGGAAATAAACAGTGTCTCTAAGATGTTTAATATGACGGGATTTCGATGCGGGTGGGCAGCAGGAAATTCGGATATTGTCGAAGGTTTACGAAAGGTCAAGTCCCAAATCGATTCAGGAGGATCAATATTCATACAAAAAGCGGTTATAAAAGGACTTGACCAATACACTTCCGAAAAAAAACCTGAGATCGTGCAAAAAAATATGAAAATCTACGAAGAACGACGAGACATACTCGTCAATGGATTGAACGATATGGGCTGGAAGACCGAAAAACCAGTAGCGACGTTTTATGTGTGGACACCTATTCCAGAAGGAGAGAAAGATGACATGGAATTCGTCAAAAAGCTCATTAATGTTGGCGTTGTTATAACGCCAGGAGTGGGGTTTGGAGAACACGGAAAAGGATTCGTGAGGTTTGCCTTGACTCAACCTATTGAGAAGATAAAAGAGGCCTTGGAAAGAATTTCTAAAGTCATCTAATTAAAATTATTTTAAGTTTAATTTTTACTTAAGAAAATAAATACTTTTATTCTTTAAGTCTTCGAAGAGTTTCTTCCAAGATTTTTATTACTTGTTTCTTATAAGAGTCCTGTTCAAGATAATTATAACTAAAAGTTTTCCAATGAGGTCGCTTATGGCCAATTTTAAATTTAACGCCGTTCATTTCGGTCATATACGAATTTGCATCGAGCTTGGTTGCAATTTGATCAGCTATTATATACCAATGATATTTTGTTTGGACATTTGCTCCCGAATTAAAAGGTGCTATATGCATTCTTGATTTCAAGCTATTGAAGGAAAAGCTCCATTGATTAGGACTCAATTTCGTTTCGTGCCACTTGCCGTTATTGTAATTCCAGTTATGTGAATGCCCAATCGTCATTCCAGAATATGTGGAGTTATTATACGATTTTAACTTGTTATAACTATCCTTTCTAGGTTGATTTTTTTTATATTTTTGACATGTTAGATTTTGATGTTTTAAGAGTATCATGTTATCTATTTGTTCGTCCGACATATAATAGATACTGTTTGAATCTCTATTAAAAGGGTAGAGGCATCTAGATTTTCGATTTTTGAAGAATTTATAATTTTTTTAGATGCATTCAAATGAATCTTACTAACATTAAACATAGTGCCGATTATTTCCTTATAAATTAAAATGAAATCGTCGGGTATGAAAACAGAATAAAAAACAGAAAAAACTAAGAAAGTTTTCGATATTTCTTTCTTAGATGGGCATTTTTGATCTCGTCTTCAATTTGAGTGAAAAGACCAGAAGGTTTAAATTCCTTGCTCGTAGTTTCAAGCACCATTTCGTTTTGGTTGTCCTTAGTCCTCTCTTCTTCAGAGAGCTGTTTTTCTCCTTCTTTTTCGTAAAAATCCGTGGACATTCTCTCCATTTTCTCGCACTTGCTGTGGTTTTCGCTTGTCAAATAATTGAATTCTTGTAAATTAAGGTCGAAACGAATATTTAAACGTTCTGAATTAGATTTTATCAACGATTTTATCTCAATCCTCATAGCATGGTAAAGCCTTATAATCTTTGTTTGGTATATTAATCTATTAAAAAACAAAAATTGGTCTCCTTTTGATTTAAAAAGCAAAGGAAAGATATATAATATAAGCGGGCGTTATTGTTTCCGTGATAGATTCGGTGAAAATCTCATGAAATCAAGTGCATTTGATAAAGATGAATCAGTTTACAAGAGAAGAATGAAATATATTTGGAAGTTTTTCTGGTTTTCAATATTTTTATTCGTGTTTCCCTTAATCTCAGGCATTGTTGGTGGTTTAACCATTAATTTCGTTATTGGCGATGGTTACATTGCATTTTGCATAGGTTTCATGATCGCAATTTTTGTTGGGATATATTTTTATAGGCATTACGATAAGTACAGAAATAATCCCTTTTTTACGAACCAAAAAAAAAACTTGAGATCCCGAATTGATATTGCGTTTATAATTTCCATTACATCATTGCTTGTTCCGTTCATGATAAATATTGTTAGTTTCTTGCTTGTCAAGCTTTATCTATTTGAAGCATACGCCTTAATTTCGTATATATTAATCTATCCGTCCGTTTTTATCTATAATTTTTACAAACCCATTGATTACTACAATCCATCTGATAAGGAGTTTAAAAATAGCAAGAGTTTCAAACTTTCAATGAAAATGATTTATAACAACATATATCTTGTGAATTATGTTGTTAACATCCTATTCCTCGGAATATTCATCCGATTGCGATTTTTTTATTCTTCCTTAATCTTGATTTATGCTATATTCTATTTCATCACCATTTTCAACACAAAAAAAGAGCGAAATAGAATTTTGAAGTTAATGGAAAGAGAGGAAGATTTCTTAAAATCATTGATATCATTTAAAAAAAATATGACTAAAGCAATAATTGGATTGATTTTCAGTATAGTCGTTTTCGGCTCGATCGTTGTTATTATTGAACAAGGTACCTTACCAAGTATTTTCTATGGTTCACTGTTGGTAATTACTGGCATCTTGTTGTTATATAAAACGATTAATTATGTGAACATACATTTTGAAAGCGTTCTTTCTTATTTAGAAAATCCCATCAAAGGAGATGATCTTTCGTGAATGATTCTACCGATAGATTAAATAAATACAAGAAATACAATTCTCTTTTAACCGGATTACTCATTGCAAGCTTTCTATCGTTCTCTTTCTTAGAACTTATTTTATTAGGGAGCTTTATCTTATTTATCGTACAAGTTTCATTAGTTGCTCCGTTAATCTACTTATTAGCATACATCGAACACGAACGCCATTTAAGCAACAATAAAGAGAATATAGCCACTTATTTGGTAAACACGATAAGTCTAATAACGGGAATAATTTTTGGACTTTTAGGATTTCTTCCTTTTAACGTGCAAATCGTCATTTTTTGTATTTTCATGCTTTTCAGCTTTGAAGGATTCGTGAGAATTGGTTTTTTCAGAAAGGAAACGATAATATGGTTTCAAGATATTTTAGCAATGATAGTATATCTCCTAATCACATATTCTTTCGGGTATCCCGCAATTGAAAGTGCAATCTTAAATACATTTCATTCCCAAATCTTAGAAACCGCAACTATCATATTAGTTAATGGCATGATAATCTCTGGAATGTTTTTGCTTTCTTTTTATCTTTTATCTATTAGAAAGGCTTGGAAAAACGAAGCGAGGGTATTTCACTTGTTAATAACGATAAATTTCTTGATATTAGAAACTTTTGCGTTTGTGTATATTAATTTGTGGTTTTATTATTCTTATCAAATAACCGCTTTCTTAAACTCCTTGGTTTTAAGCATCGTTTTCTTTCCCACGATCTTGTTACTTTTCTTGTTTCTAAACTGGACGATAAAGATATTTTCGTACGATAGATTTAAGATATATTTTTATAACGCCCTTTGGTTCCAAGTTTTTACCGTTTTAGGCTTAATTGAAGTAATTCTAATTAACGACATCCAAGGAATATTGTTTTGGATCATGTTGGATGTCTTGCTTTTCTTTATCGTTTTAAATTTCATCTTAAAACTAGGGAATTCTTTGGGGAAAATAAATAATATGACTAAAAGCACTTTTAAGACCATATTTTCCATTGTTCTGGTCTTTGAATTTCTTGTTTTATCGTTTCTCTTGTTATCGCAGATAGTATTGATAAAAATCCTTGCTCCCATTGATAATATCATCGTGTCGTCTTATATCGCACTAATATTCATGACTACACTAGCCAACGCGTTGTCCATAGAAGAGAAATTATTCTCTAACATTGTTTCTAGAATTCTAACTATTACTAGCCTTATCTTGCTTCCATTTATCGTATCTTGGTATGTTGCGCTTTCATTAATAAGCTTTGCCTTGATTTACATTTTACCACCTATTTTATTTTGTTTGTTATTATACCTTCCCTTAATTTATATGATTTATTTTGGATTCGGAACAAGGACAGCAACTTACACCTTTTTTTTGGATAGTCTTTTACTATGGATATTTGTGGGATTATCCCCGATTGTTCTGAATTTTGAAAACCCCATCCTTTCTCAAGTTGATGTATTGAATCTAACGCTACTTTGCGTTAGCTTTTCTACTATATATTTAAGATTAACATGCAAAAAGCTAAATATCCTTGATATATTTACTCGATTACTGCCAAAAATATTGATGGTTGTATTATTCGTTTTTTCAGGGACATTCCTATTTTATTACAGCTTTCTAATTTTAAGATCTTTTCAAATCGCCTTTTTATTATCTTTTATTAATTCATCTCTTTATTTGTTTGTTCCAATGTATATATCTTATAAATACGATATTTTCCAGCGTTTTTGGATGAAATATGTTATTTTTTTAAATAGCATTGCCTTGTACGTTTTCATTGTTTTCCTACCAATATTTATTGGATTAGATATCGGTGTAAGGGTTACTTCGGTTGCGATTGTTACACCAACGCTTGTTTTAGCGTTCACATTATTAATTTTCCTAGAAAAAGTTGCAAAAAAAGTAGAATTCGGGGATAAAACCGTGTTAAATCTTAAAATCGCCCAAATACCAGTATGGATCGTTATTTCGATAATCATCACATTTTCTGTCGCTTATAATTCATTTCAATTCGACATTTCGACTTCAGTTCTCGTTAGTGGCACGATTTTAATCTTTTTTGGATTAAGCGTGTTTACATGTTATTTATTGTATCTCGTAGAAAAAAAATTATCGCGAGATCAACCAAATACTCGACTTTTAATCAAAACACGCGAAATTTATACCATTTTTCGTACAATTATCTATTATGGAATTGTGGTATCGTTATCGGTTTTAATCTCTTCGGCATTAGAAATCTTACTTCAGAATTCACCCATTGCTTCGGAATTTCCGAGCCTATTCTTTGCAGTTAACGCATTAATCACTACATTTATAATATTTGTTGTGTTGATAACAACGGATCGCCTTATTCAAGTAACTTTTCCAAGAATAAAAGCTTGGGTGGCTTCAATATCGTGGCTCAGTTTGAAGATGTTTCTCATCGTTTTCATTCTAGTAATACCTTCAGGATATTTATATTATATTAACATTCTTTCCGCCTTTATCACTTTCGCTTTTTTAACACCAATCACGCTTTATCATGTAGAAAAAATCAACAAGTTATCTGATAAACGAGTGATTTTCTTAAAAAAAACAAATCATTTAATATTCTTAATCGCTACATTTACCTTCTATATAGTATTATTCTTGTTTATAACCTTGCAAGTGAATTACTTTGCAACAAATCTCGTCGTGCTTGGATTATTATTTGCTTGTAACTTGTTCTTGCTTTTCAATTACATCTTAAAGAAATATAAAAAGAATCAGGAACGACAAACGCTTTCGGAAGTGTATAAAATCTATGTTTCCTTTGTCTTATTGAGCGCAAGCTTGCTTTATATCGCACCGATCTTTTGTATAGTAATATTCATCGTTGGTGCAGTGATAATCCTTTCCGATCGTAGTCCGAATTTTATTAACAAGGCGTTAATTTATGCAATTCTATCCATTTGTGCTAATATTTTAGTTTTTTCATTATTAGATATCTTTTCGATCTTTTCTAGTGTTAGCGCCATACCTCTTGGATTTTACATAATATTGTACTTGTTGTGTTTAATACTTACGATTGCATTTTCAGTGATATTAAACTTGGAAGGGAATAACAATTTTGAATTGCTCGCCTTATACGGAAGTTGCGCAATCTGGTCATTTTTTTACATTGCAACTTATTTTTCAAATATTTTGTTACTATACAACATGACAATATCCCTTCTCGAGTTCTTGATATTGATGGGAGTAACTCTTTTTCGGAGGAAAGATGAGAGATATCGCTTTTTCATACGACCCTCAATCTTGTTATTCATATTTGACTTGATAAGTTATTTATCGTACGGATTTTTCTTCGTTAATCCCATCTATAAAGAGATTAATCCGCTCTTGACGCTCACTTTAACAATTTCAATTACCGATTTAGCATTCATCTGTATTTACAGGGATCTGAAGGACAATGCTCGAAGAAGATCGTTTTCTCTTGCTCTAGGATCTTTAATTGTTGCTTTTCCTGCATTTATTGGTCTTTTTTTAGTATCGTACTCGATTGCACCAATCGAATGGCCACTCGCAGTCACGATTGCTCTTAATATTCTTGTGTTCTTATATTTTCTTTCGGTAGGTGTTTATAGGTGGAAGCTTTCGCGTGCTATCTGGGATTCAGCGTGGTGGGCGTGGAACTTACTCCCAATAATAAATGTCTTTATGATTTATCAAGCATTGTCTGGAATAGACGTAATTACGAATGCACTCCAAGTTGGAGGAACCCAAATTACAGGTTCGCTTATTTTAACGCTGATAATTTTTTCGTTGTTGTACCTACCAGTATTGTACACGAAGATCAAGAAGCATTTCTACACATGTCTAATTTTTATTTGGACAGAAAGCTTGGTTTTGATAATTTGGATAACTTTCAACATCTTTTTTGAATATCCTGGGTTAATCGTCCTATCTAGCTCAATCATGGCAATCATCTTGCTCATGCCATTGTTGTATAAGCTGAATTATTGGCGATTCGTTTCTACTTTCTGGTGGATCTTGACAATTATTAACGCCTCCTTTTTTATAATCTTGCTGATTGTCAATGGGGTTGAACTAGCGATTTCTATTTCCACAGGCATTATATTAGCAAGTATTTTCTTTATGATTTATTCGTATTTTCCAAATATAAAACATAAAATATTATACATTGCGTGTTCTTACACGATCCTAATTGCAGGAATATTTTCTCTTTTATCGTTTATCATTTATTTCATTTTCTACAATCTATTGATATCCATTAATATCTCAAGCATAATAATCGCGTTTAGCCTTTTTACTTCGAAATATCTAAAGTTTGAAAAATTAGATCCAAAGCGATATATCCACCTTTTTATTTCCACTCTTCTCATATGGCACTTCTCGTGGCTTACATATAATACATTTTCGCTAGTCAAGGGTCTCGAATTGTTTTCGATCTTTCTGGCTATAGCGGTGCTCGGAGGAACCTTGTTTGTGTTTAGTTATTACGACATGTTGATAATTGAAATAAATAAAAAAATACCATGGCTAACAATGACAGTTGGAACGTCTTTTGCAGTGATATCGCTATGTTTCACGGTGATTCCGTCTTTTTGGATTAATTTGGCTATATTCGTGTTAGTTAACATCGTTTTTGCGTATTTCTGGTTTGGAAGATATAAATATTTACTTTGGTACGCTTTTCCAGTGCCCTTTGCCTTGTTAATCCAAGAATCAATGCTAATGATCTTAATTGTTCGTCCCTACTGGGCCCTATCGCTTTCCATAACTTATTTAATCATTTTTCAAATATTCGTCAATGTATTCAATCAAATTCGTAGGGATAAACTTTCAAATGGATTGATGAAATTCTTTGGAGACCAAAAACATGTTAAATTGAATAATATCGCTTGTTTTTCGAGTTATGCTGCTTTAATACCCTTATTCACTTTTCTTGTCGTTCCTTTTTCGCTAGAATACAGGATTTTAACATTTCTTATCACTCTATCGTTTTTATTAATATTAACATTAGGATACATAAACAAATCGTGGACTAGGTTAGAAATCGGAACTCTATCAATGGTTAAATACAAGTCAAAACTGGAATTTATAGTTTATTTGATGCTATATATCGAATTGGCGGTATTAACTCTTTTTATTGGCATGAACACCTTAGGAGCTCTTACAAGCAGTCTAATCTCTGCTTTAATATTATTTGCACTCGTGAGCTTGGACTCTTCGACCATTAAACGAGTGAATCATCCCATTATCAACTTGATCTCCTTTACCCTGCTATACGCACTTTTCCCTTTCGCTTTAGTCGGAATTTTTGTTCAATACAAGTTATTAAACATTGGTTCTAGCGCAATAATCGTGTTGCTAGAAACAGTATTTACATATTATGCGTTTTATTATGTCCATAAACTCGTTGGAAGCGAAAAAACGGAAAAAATTAAAAAAATCGCTGGTAGTTCAATTGCTCTGCTTCTTTACGTGGAGTTATCAATAAGCATCTTTGGATACTTGATGTTGATCCAAGAATTAATGATAAGCTTGCTAGTGTCTTCAATGTCACTTCACGGATTTGTAATATTGGATATTTTATTAATCAAAAGAGTTAAAAATCGAATCTTTCCCCTAATATCATTTAGTTTTGTTTACGTCATTACTCCGATTACGCTAATATTATTGTTTGATCAGTATCATCTCATTAACATTGCTTCGATCTCCTTAATCGTGTTGCTTGAGACCTTTTTCACTTATTACGAGCTTCATTTAATTTTCAAAATAACCCAAATCGAAAGGACCAAACAATTTAGAAGATTTTTGAAAAATTTAGTTATTTTTGCGATATATATCGAAATAACAGTTATATTATTTGGATTGTATATTTCTATTTTCGAAACTGTCGTGAGCTACTTGATTTCACTCGTCGTGCTAATTTTAATACTAGGAGCCCATATTTCTTTTGCAGGAAAGAAAGCCCTGATGAAATTATATTATCCTGCCCTTGTTATTTCATATTTTAATGCAACAGTATTGATCCTTGCATTGATCGCATTGCTTTCTCAAGTTAATAGCATCTTTTTGAACATTTCGATTTTAGTATTTTTAGTCCTGCAATTGATTACAAATCAGCTGGTTTATCTCTTTCGAGTTAAAATAAGTCGAAGCGATTCGATGAAACAAGAAGTAGATAATGGAATATTAACAGCAAGAATGAAGGGATTTAAGATCCTGGGTGGATTGATATATCTTTGGTCGAGCATTTGCGTTGCTCACGGATTGATATTGATTAATCTAGATGTTTCTCTTATTGTTTTAATCGAATGTATCATCATTCACGCCCTTATGAAAGTTGATTTACACGGATTGAAGCTATTAGGAACAGAAGCAAATTATTTAGAAGTAGGATCCTGGGCGGGTTTGATGGTTTTTTCTTGGATATATCTACTACAAGCGTTTTTTATTTTGGGTCAATTAATTCTAGCAATACCCTTGGCGATTTTCATATTCGTTTTGGAAGTATTCTATTTCTTTTACTTGCTTGAATTTTTATCGTTTATTAAAGAGAAAAAAGAAAAAATCCAACACTTCCTCGTGTTAATACTCTACGGAAATTTTGTCTCTTGGCCAATTTATTTCGTATCGAACGACATGATATTAAATCTTAATTTAGTGTTAGGATCGTTAGGCGTTCTATTTGCCGTCGCTCTCTTCGACGCATCATTCAAGGCATTTAAAGAAAGCTTGCGATTAACATTAATAAAAACATCGTTTTTATTGATTGGACTGATTCTTTCCATCGACCTTTTCTTCTACTTACAAATTGCCGTACAACCACAAGTTTCGAATTTTTCGTTTGGTACAAACCTGTCGCTCGCCGTTTTGCTCTTTTGGGTCTTTCTTGGTTGCGTCGTGCTCCCCTTAAAATTAAGCCACTTTCACGCCTTTCTCTATTGGATCGTCCTTTCAGCAAGCTCCAGTTTGGCCATACTGTTCGGATTGTACATGAATCCTGCTGATTTTTTGGAAAGCATTACCGTGGGAGGCTTGATTTTTCTCATATTCATCTGTGCTTTTCCATTTATTTTCATGTTTGAAGAACTCGTGGAATTTTTCAGTAAACTTTGGGATATCATCCTTGCAAAGCTTAGAGCACTAAAGAAGGCAATATTACACTTTTTTAAAAAAATTGGGCGCTTTTTCAAGAAGCTTTATTTAGCTATTATCTCGTTTTTGAAAAAGAATTTCAAATACATCTATTTAATTTTCAACATCTTCGTTTTCATTTTAATAATATATTTGGGAATGACATATTTGAACCTCGCCTGGTATCACGCAATGCTCATTGGATTTCTGGTGATTTCCATCCTGCTTTATTTCATCTCACCCGCAAGAACGGAAGAAGATCCAGTAAAGCAATTTAAGTGGAAGTTGGGAACTTATTTTGCCGTTTGGTTGAGTGTGACCACCTTGATAGCTGTATATATTACATACGCTCCCAAGATTAGCGATATCATTTCTACATTGACCGTGGTTCTCGTGTTCCTCACGAGTTCCGTCATTTTGGGTGCCATCATACTGATCGACATTTATCGAAGGGAAAAAGCGGGAAAAATTTCGATTAAATGGAGGTATTATACAACGCTCTTTTTCATATTATTATTGATTGGAGCAATAGTTACGGGTGTCTTTTTAGGAATTAATTTCGTTGAGGTTGTAATTGATTGATTTTTGTTTATTCAAAAGCATTTTTTTTATTATTTGATATAAAAACCCGTTCCAATTTCCTCACCTAGCGAATTTTTCAAGGTTCTGAGAAAATTTTCGTATTTTTTTTCAAATATCTGGCACGATTTCGTCCTGTAAAAGCCGCAATAATTCTTTCCATCTTGAATCATGTCTTTAAAAGGATAATCCTGCCACATCGCGGCTTTAAAAGGGACTTTTAGAATCAGGAAGTTCGTCCCTAAAGGGGTATCGCTTCCATCAAATAATTCTTTATTTACACCAAATAATTTTATTTTCAGCTTGAGCCTGCCCTCGTGTTGCATCTCGTTTTTGAAAAATTTCTTGAACTCGTCCGTAGGAGTTAGCCTAATGTAAAAATCGTGTATAGATGCAAGATTAGGGTAATATTTAAAATCTTGTAACTTTTTCTCCTCAGATGCATCCATATAATATGGATTTTCGTCAAGGATTATATTTTCCTTCATAATATCTGCGATAATATAAGCCATCTTAATATATTTCATTTGACAATCTGGACGCTTGACATAGACACAAAAAATTCTATCGCCATTCGCCACCGATGCGGATTCTCGTTTCTCTTCCCAATTAATTGGTTCTTTAGGTAATTGAAAAAGAGTATTTCTGGCTTCTTCCAGTAATTCTTTCCAGTTGCGCTCTTTTCCCTTTCGCACCTCTTCGAATTCTGGATCTTTCAAGATTTTCTCCACGAGATCTATTATTTTAGGCGTGCATTGTTGATATAACCACTCCAATTGATATTTTGAATTGCTAGTTCGGATGCCATAAAAATCTAATGGGGCATCTTTAAATACTTGTTTCCAGTCCCTAATGTCTTGATAATCGCTTTCCTTTATCATGCTGATGAATCTGAATAGATTTATGGAATCTTCATGCCAAATATCGTTTTCCATGTGAAGCTTGAAGTTGTAAGTCATTAACTCAACCAAGGTACATAAGTGAGAGAATCCTTCGATATCAAGATATTCCTTTGCATTACTATTAATATATAGGCCTTCTAGCAATATAAGTCCATCGAGACCTTCAATTTTTTCAATTGGTAAATCAACTAAGCCTAATATTCGCAGATTAGAAAGCGAATCGAGGTTTTCTATCTTTGTAATGTAATTTCCAGACAAGTACAATTTTTTTAAATTAGTCAAATGATTCAATTTTTCGATTTTATTGATTTCGTTGCCACCCAAACTCAGAACCGATAGATTTCGAAGTTGATCGATATTTTCTATTCTTTTTATTTTATTTAAATCTAGTTCTAATTCTTTGAGATCGTTCAGATTTTCCAATCCTTCGATCTTCTCGATTTGATTCGCCGAAAGATAAAGCTGCTCCAATTTAGTGCAATTATTTATGTTTTGAATCTTGTTGATTTGATTATTGCTCAGGTCTAACGACCAAAGATCGCTGAGATGCTGGATTCCCTTGATCTCGGTGATGTTATTCTTGCTTAAATTAAGACGCTTGAGTTTGGTAAGGTTTTCCAAGCCTTTAATTTCGGTAATTTCGTTTTCTTGTAAATCAAGATCTATAAGGTTAGGAAGACACTCTAATCCCGTAATATCTTTTATTCGGTTATCCCCAAGCAAGAGAGTATCGATGTTTTGGCATTGATCCAATCCTTCCAATTCTGATATTGATTCCATGCCTGCCATCTTTAGAGATAGGGTACAAGAACCGTAAGCAGATACAACGGGATGAGATTTTCCTCTATATATCACGTGATCTTCCATTTTAATTTAACCAAGTTTATTTTAAGAATATTTATCATTTAAGATAAAATCCCGTGCCAATTTCTTCACCTAGCTCGTCTTCTAAAATTTTAAGAAAGTATTCGTATTTTTTTTCAAATATCTGGCACGCTTCAGTCCTATAAAAACCGTAGTAGTCCTTTTCGTCTTGAATTATGTTTTTATAAGGATATTTGTTCCACTTTTCCGCGCTAAAAGGGACGCTTAAAATCAAGAAGTTCGTCCCCAAATGAGTGCCATTTGCATCCAGAAGGTCCTTGTCCATGTGAAATAACTGTATTTGCAGCTTGAGCCTGCCCTTGAGTTTCATCTCGTTTTTGAAGAATCTCTTGAACTCTTTTGAAGGTGTGAGTCTAATGTAAAATTCATTAGAAGGCGCAAGGTTCGTCCAATATTTTAAACCTCCCAGTGTTGTATCTTCAGATGTTTCTATGAGGTACGGATTTTCGTCAGGGATTATATTTTGTTTCATGATATCGTTGATAAGATCAGCCATCTCAATATAATCCATTTGATAATCTGGTTTCTTGGCATACACGCAAAAGATTCTCTCTCCATCCATTTCAGAAGCTAATTTTCGTTTTTCCTCCCAATTTATTGGTTTTTCAGGCGGTTTGAAGAGATATTTCGTGGCATGTTCAAGCACATCTTTCCAGCGTCCCTCGTCACCCTTTCGCACTTCTTCGAGCTCGGGATCAGTTAAGATCTCCTCTACAACATCTAAGATTTTCGGCGTGCATTGCTTATAAAACCACTCTAATTGATATTTTGAATTAAAACCAAAAAAACTATCGAATCCCCAAGCAGCGAGGTCAATTATTTCTTTCCAGTCTTCAATGTCCCGATAATTATCCTCCTTAATCATGCTTATGAATCTAAAGGTCTTAAGGGCCATTTCATACTCATCTTGATATATTTCAAGATTAAAGGATTCAGTTTCAAAGTCCTCCAAGTTTCCCAATCGAGCAAGTCCTTCGATGTCCAAGTATTTTTTGATATTACTGCTAATAGTTAACACTTCTAAAGATACAAGACGGTCGAGACCCTCGATTCTGACGATTGGAAGATACTTTACATGTAGTCTCTTTAAATTAGTAAGAGAATCAAGATTTTCTAGTTTTGAAATGGGATTTTCGGACAAGTTCAATGTTTCTAGATTCGTCAATTCATCGAGATTTTCAATACGGGTAAGTTCGTTTCCCCTCAAGTCTAACCATGTTAGTTTGGACAAATGATTGATGTTCTCAATTGCTTTTATTTTATTTTCTTCGAGTTTTAATTCCTTGAGGTCTTTCAGATTCTCTAGTCCTTCGATTTTTTCGATATCGTTTCCCGAAAGATCAAGATGTTCCAATTTTTTACAATTTTCTAGGTTAGTAATCTTTTTAATTTTATTATTACTCAGGTCTAAATGCAAGAGATCGCTGAGATGCTGGATTCCCTCAATTTCAGTAATGTTATTATTGCTTAAATTAAGACGCTTGAGTTTGATAAGGTTTTCCAAGCCTTTAATTTCTTTTAATTGGTTATCGCTTAAATCGAGATCGCCGATATTTTCACATTGATCGAATCCCTCTAAGTCCGATATGGACTTTAAATCTACACCATTCACCGATAATTGAAAAAAATGAAATGGTTTATGGACGGGATAAGATTTTCCCTTATATTCGACATGATCTCCCAAATTTTTGTCACTAATCTTTATTGATGAATTCATTTATTGTTTTGATAATAATAAATCTTTTTGATAAAAATAGTTGAAATAACAATTAAGGGATAATTAGATAAAAGGGAGGAAAAAATAAGCGTGGCTTAATTTTTGAGATTTTTTTGTTTCCAAGCACCCAGGAACTCTTTAAATTCGTCCTTGTCGATTCCAAGAGAATTAACCCTTTTTTCTTTCTTTGGTTCAACCTTTTCT
Source organism: Promethearchaeota archaeon (assembly GCA_016930515.1). Taxonomy (GTDB): domain Archaea; phylum Asgardarchaeota; class Lokiarchaeia; order Sigyniarchaeales; family SOKP01; genus FT1-020. The sequence continues at coordinate 74,249 of JAFGGO010000114.1, forward strand.
TGCTGATCATTTAAATTGATCTTGGAAAATTGCATGGACCAGTCGTAATAGGAACTCGAACTTGCTTGCATTGCTTTTGACATGATTTTAAGTTGTATTAACGGAATAATAAACGACATGAGTGTGAAAATTTTCTAAAACATCTAGGCGCGATATTTAATATTTTGTCGTGTTTATTCACTTTTAGAGCGCTTAAACCGGTTTTTAAGCAATAATCGAGTTTTTTTAAAAGCAATATATAACAAACAAGGTGATAATAACCTTTAAATAAAAGTGCTTGATTACCTACATTTAATCTAAACTTAACGAGCTAAAAATTAATGGCAGAATCAGAACAAGTTAATGTTAAAGATTGGATAACGCTCAGTTCGGTCATGATAGGTGCCGTGCTGACCATACTCGCCTTGATCTGGCAAGTACCCCCAGTAGGAGACAAAGCTATCGTTGTTGCAACCTATCTCTTGATGATTTCCTTTATTTTTTTTGTCAACTCTGTATCGTGCAATTCGAAAGCAAATTACGAGGCGCGAACGGGAAAAGCATCAGGGAAGGTCGTGGATCGATTCGTCGCTTTTGCTGAATATTCCTTCGGAATTGGCTTTACTTTCATCATTTGCGGATTTTCGATCCTTGGTTATGGATACCTAATGGGATATACAACATCAAGCAACCAATTATTAGCATTGATATTTCCAATCACTTTCATTGTCGTGACCTTGTTTATAATGATGGTATACAACACCCTAAATTCAGGTTCACCTATTGGAAGCTTGAAGAGAAGTATCTGGTCAATAGTTGAAATCGCTTGCGTTGTTCTTATTGCAATGGATTATTTTGGAGCGATCGTAATTCCTTAAACATTTTTTTTTTTAATTTTATTTCTAACATTTTTTAAATTAATGAAGTATAATCAAAGGTACTTATTTTATACGATTAATTATACAACATAATTACATATTATAAGTGTTTAAGTTGAATATTGATAAAAAAGTCCTGAATAAAGCCGCTAGAACCATCGCTAAGGCGGGAAAGATGCCATTTCCGGTAACTGAAACGTTTTTAAGCGTATTAGATGTTCTCCTCACGGACGAGCAAGCGAGATTTATTGCTGATGTATTTACAAAACCCTCACTCACATTAGAACAAATTTTGGAAAAGGTGGATCAAAAATACGATAAAGATGCGATCGTGCAATTGCTTGGTAAATTGTTAAAAGGAGGAATAATTTCTAGCGCCATATCTCAAAGCGCTGGCGTTCGCGTCTATCGCTTGATGCAACCCGTACCGGGCCTGATGGAATATTCATTGCTGCGTGGCGAAACCACCGAAAAGGAGAAAAAATTGGCGAAATTATGGGACAAATTATACAAGGAATTAAGCAAGGGCACTCAAAAAAATTACGATTTCGTAATTCCCCAATACGAAAAAATTCCTGCAATTGATAGGGTTGTTCCAGTCGAAGAAGAGATAAATCTTGAGAAGATCGGACAAGAAGCAATAACCCCCTTCGAGGAAGTTTCTAAATTCATAGATAAATGCGATGATATTGCCGTTGCTCATTGTTATTGCCGTCATGAAAAGGACTTACTTGGAGACCCTTGCAAGCTGAATGCACCTAAGAAAAATTGCTTTTTCTTCGATAAAAGCGCAAAGCATATAATAGAACACGAATTTGGAGAATCAATTAGCAAGGAAGAGGCCAAGAAACTTTTTAAAGAGGCGGAAGATTACGGACTTGTTCACAAGGTCTTTCACGTGCAAGCTAATCCTGAGGGGAAAGTAGAAGCGATATGCAACTGTTGCAGTTGTTGCTGCGGAACTTTTCACTTATATAGAACGGGTGCAATGCCATTCACAACCCTGACTTCTTACATTGCAGAAATAAATCCAGACGAATGCGTGGGATGTAATGCTTGCGTGAACGCTTGTCCTATAGAGGCACTTGAAATACACGAAGATAACATTGCATCTCTAATTGAAAATAAATGCATTGGTTGCGGAGTGTGCGTTCACATGTGCCCTCAAGAACCAAAAGCTATTTCGCTGAGAAGGACTGGTTTGCGGAGAGTTTTCATTCCACCTCCTAAAATAACTAAAAGCTGAAAAAGATTTTAAAAGATAAATTCTATTTAGGTTATTTAATACAAGACTGAATGGATTGGGAACTAGCTCAAAGACCATGTCATCAAAAAAAATTTTGTTTTTCTAATCCATTTACGAATTTTGACATTTCATTTTGGACACAATCGTTTCTTTGAATTATTTTTATTATTCAATTGGGATGTATAAAATTTCGCTTAGTATTAGAAAAATTACCAGACAACCAAGAATATCAGAAGGAAACTCTGATGATAGAAAAAACAATTCTTAATATTTTTTAAATATCGTATAAGATCCGAAAACAATAATCCAAGACAGGATTGTTAAATGAGAAATCCATTCAATTAGAGGTACCCACGTCACGATGAAAACTAATTGCATTATTCCTGCGAAAAAGAACGGCACGGCAAAATATCTTGGAAACACTAAAGGTTTATCTTGAATGTAATAGCTATAAATAACGCAATAGGTTGCTGTCCCTAGAAAGCAAACATCTGCAAACACACCGTGAAGCAGAAAAAAAAGGCTTTCTTTTGTTGCTGATAAAGCCAAGCACACCCCAATCAGTAGGAGAGCAATGTAGGCTACGATATTAGCGTATTTAGCGAGAGTTATCCATCTACTTGGCCCCTGTCTTGATTGAAAGAGGCGTCCGATATATACGCTAAAAGGCAAGCCCAATATTCCTGACACCATAGCACCGATATTAAAGAACATGAACCCCCTAGGGTTCATTTCTGGAGTACCTAAATCGCTAATCATGTATGATAACAGGTTATAATCCTCGGGATAGAATTGTAGGGCAATAATCTCTCCGATCAGCCCTGCTAACATCGATAAGACCCCAAAAACGCCTCCAGGCAGTAGGACGAATAATGAATCACCAAACTTGCTTTTACCGTTTACTTGAATCATATACTTGCCTTTAAATGAATTTATATTATAATATGAAGGAGAAAAATAAGAATAATAAAAAAGGATTAGCATTAAATTTGAATTAATTTATTCTCAGTAAGGATTACTAAATAAAAAAAATCACAACTATAGAAATTCTTAAATTGTTATCTGATATGCAAGATATTATGATAAAAGTAATGTTTTTTAAAGATCACTACAAGAAAGCTACCAGGCAATTGGAGGAATTTTTATCGTCTTTTCCACACGATTACGATATGAACAACATAAAAATATCAACATCAGGTCCAGGAGACGTCTTACGAATAGTAGTTCTTTATAAATGGCTCTGAAAAGCGAATTTATCCAAATATTTTATTTTTTTTCTATTTGCATAAAATGTAAACCTTGACTAATACTTTCTAAAAGTCTTTTCCCCTTTAATCAAAACAACAGTTCAGTTTATAGCATTATTAATAATTCCAATTATTTCAAGGAAGAGCATCTTGCATTTAATGATTGAATTAATCAGAGTTATTTTAATACAATGAAAAATAGGTACAAAATATGGATTTAAAAGAAATTCTTCAAACGATCCTAAACCTCGCAAGCACTCGAGCACCTTCAGGATTAGAGAAAGCAAGAGGAGAGAAGTACAAGGAAGAAATGTTAAAGATCCTAGAAGTTAAAGACTTGAAAGTACAATCTGATCCTCTTGGAAATTATTACGCGAGGTTAAAAGGAACTTCCGGAAAGAAAGCCATTGCGATACTAGCACATATTGATGAGATTGGGGGCACCATCCGCAAGATAAAGAAGAACGGTTTCTTGGAATTTTCAAGAAGAGGCGGTTATGAGGGTAGGTGGTTGGTTTCTCGAAAAATCCTTATATTAAATAAGGAAGGAAAATGGATCAACGGCGTGATTACCGGCAGATCCGCCCATTCAACCCCAGATAAACTTCGAAAAGGAGAATTCATCGATCCATTAGAGATGGAGATTTACATCGGAGCAAATACGAAAGAGGAGGCCCTAGATGAATATAAGATTCACGTCGGATCACCTTTCGTCTTTTCTGGCGAGTTTGGGCTGCTTAACCCGAATATAAATCAAGACATCATTGCAGGATACTCCATGGATAATTTAGCTGCCTTGGCTTGTCTCGTTGTTTTGACCCAAAAATTAGTTAACGATTTGACGAACGATTTTGGAAATCTCAAGATATCACACGATGTTTACCTGGTCGCAACCACTCGAGAAGAAATAGGAACGGAGGGTGCCTATTATTTCGTCCGTAACAATCCGATAGAAAAAGTAATTGCTATTGACATTGGTCTGGTTGCAGATTTTTCAAATAGCGTAAATTCTGACATAAAACTCAAAGGTGGTCCGGTGATCATATGGCAAGAAGGAAGGGGAGGAGGCGTTTTAGATTACAATTTCTGTACCCAACTCATGAACGTCGCCGAAAAGAACTCACTTCCTTATCAAAACGGAGTGGTTGAGTTTTACGGTTCGGACGCTGGAAAAAGCCAAAAGTGGTTAGGTGTTCCTTCTGCGTTAATAGGTATCCCCACAATGTTCAGCCACAATGTTCCTGAAGTAAGCACGCTTAGCGGAATTGAGGCAGCAGCAGAGCTTATTTTTCAATATTTAAAACGCTTGAAATAAATAATATTTTACTTAAAACCTATTTTATTTTGGATCAATTTTTTTACTTTTAATATCTAACGATAATTTGTTTGAATTAAAATAAAAATCTCTCTTTATTTTTACTTGCTTCTTGCAAGTTTTTTTGGAGTCTTTTATAAGTGCTTAATTCTAATTCCTGATACAATCCATCAGATTCTTCGATGCTTAATTGGTCTAGATATCCTTCCTTGACTAAAAAAGTCATTACATTTAAATTTCCAGCTCTAAACCTTTTCATGATCTCTTGCTTGAATACTTGTTTAGCCTTTAAATCTCCTGCATTAGAGAGTTTTTTAAGTAATGGAAACGCAAGGTTAGAGTGAAGTATTTGAGTGTTGTAATCGTTTTCGTACCAAGCCTGTAAATTCGATGCGTGAGCCCAGAATTCCGTATCAGGCGATATAATAGTTGAAATATCTTCATCAAGCTCAAGAGAACGATCTAATTTGTCAATTTGGACATCAATATTAATTTCATCTAAGGGCGCGGAATTAACTTCGCTTTGCTTTTCTGAAGAATTCATTAAGAGATACTTACATTGCAAGAACCTCCTGTTATTAATATATATTACTGTCTGTTCGTTTTCCAGCTTGAGCTTTAAAATAGGGGTTATCGAGATTTCCATCGTGATTTCAGGTTCGTTTGGCGATCGTGAGCATTATGATGTAATCCGCTACTTCTTCGGCGTTGTCAGTAATTGCTTCCATCGCAGATATGCAATTGTGAATTTCGATGGCACTAAATGGATTGACATCGGGATGATTAGAAACCAAATTTCTATAAACATTGACCTTCAAATCGTCGACCTTATGTTCTAGAAAATTTACTTCTTCCCCTAATTGATGTATCTCTTCTTCTTCTTCTGCGTGTATCAATCTGTCAACCATTAATGTAAGTTTTTTCACGCAATCTACGGATATATTAGCCATCTTCATTAAATATTCGTGAACATCTTTATGTAACTTTAAGAAATCGCCATAATTCATGTAAGTAAGGATTCTTGCGCTAGCATTTGCAGCATTAGCGACATCGTCAATTCTCTTAACGAGATGCGTGAGATTCTCTCTAATTACAACATTTATTTCTGCCTTGGAAAGCCCATTTAGGATATTTCTTCGAATGCCATCGGCTTGATGTTCTAACTCGTTAACCCTAAAGAAAACTTTCAAAGCCAAGTCAACATCCTTTTCTTCTATCAGAAAGGACAATCCTTTTTCAAATTCCACGACGCATTCTAAAACTTTCTGAGCGTGAATTAACGTCTTGTTAATTGCGCTTTCTTCATTCCTAGATTTAAACCATTCAAATAAAGAACTCATTTTCTATCACTTCATATTATCTTTTTTCATTAGTTTTCATTCCAATTTAAATACTTCCTTTATATATTCTTCTCCGGGATGTTCGAATAAAATTCCCAATTCCTTAGGAAAATAAACGGTTACTTCTGAATTTTCAACAAAATTTTTATGAATCTCAGAAGTCGCAAGCGTAGATATGATGATTAATTTTTCCGTTCCATTTAATTTGCAAAGAACTTCAAATCGATAAAAAGCACCCATAAATTTTCGACGCTGAATCCTACCGAATAATGAATTACGCTTCTCGACCGTGCGGTCTCCTAATCGTATTTTGATGTGATTCGCTCTTACAACTAAGAGTACTTTTGTACCATGTTCGAACTTTTCATATAGTTCTTTTCTAATATAAGTTGCAATAGGTTTGCTTGGACCCAAATCCACTAGTATCGGATATGAATCTTGTTGTAATTCTGCAAAAAATTTATCCCCTCTTTTTGATTTCGAATGGATATCCCAAGTTGGTTCTTGATCTTTCAAGCAGGTACCATCAAAACAATTAATTTCGCTTAAAAAGTTTGCTACGAATAGGTCGTTTGGCCTGTAATAGATTTCATAAGGAGTTCCGATTTGCATTACCTTTCCTTCGTTAATCACGGCAATCTTATCAGCAACCATCATGGCTTCTTGTTCTTCATTAGTCACATGTACGACAGTGAGTTGTAATTGAGCTGATTTTGCCATTTGAAGGAGTTCCCTCCTCAAGCTCATCCGTAGTCCAGCATCTAATGCTTTTAACGGTTCGTCTAAAATCAACGTTTTTGTTTGCTCCAAATTCATAAGTGCCCTGCAAAGAGCGACTCTTTGTTGCATCCCACCGCTCATTTCTTTTGGGAGCGCTTTATTTCTTCCTGTTAATAAAGTCATCATGAGGACTTGCTCGACAATAGTTTTAGTTTGATTTTTATCGCGAGCGTGCACTCGACTACTATAAGCAATATTGTCATATATTGACATGTGAGGAAAGAGGGCATAATTTTCGAACATAAACCCAATATTTCGTGCGTCTGGTGCAAGTTTAGTTACATCTTTTCCGTCAAAGTATACTTTTCCTGAATCTGGTTTGATCAAACCAGCAATCAATTTCAATAGAGTAGTTTTGCCAGCTCCTGTTGGTCCCAGCAAGATGAAATATTCGTTATCCTTAATTTTTAAGGAGACATTGTCAACTGCCTTAATTTTTTTATATGATTTCGAGACACTTCTGAGTTCTATAGTAACCATAACAGATCACCTTTATATGAGAGATAATTCATTTAATAAGTCTTTTGGAGCTTCATATATATGTATATCGTCCTTATGAATTCCTACTAAAAGTGCTTCTCCTGGAGCAAAATTTTCTTCAAATGTGCCAGGTTTAATAGATATAAAAATGTCGCCACTATCCAAGATAAAATAGAACCTCTTTGTCGCTCCAATAAATCTGGACGATTCGAGCTTGGCGTTAAATATCTGGATCATCTCCCAATCGTGTGGACTAGTTTTAAAATCGTAATCCTTAGGAAATATATAAACGTCTTCGTAACGAAATGCAATAACCACATTGCTATCAAGATCGTATTTATTATTCTTATTATTACATACCAAGCTAGGGCCTCCCAACCTAAGCCTCACATTCATCTGATTTTCATCAAACAATTTTAAAACATATCCCTGGAGAAAGTTGGTTTCTCCTAAAAAATTTGCAACAAATATGCTATTAGGGCGTTCGTACAGTTCATAAGGTGATCCTTGCTGAAGTATTTTTCCACCTCTCATTATAATGATTTGATCTGCGATGGCCATTGCTTCTTCTTGATTATGCGTAACATGAATTGCCGTGAGTCCTAAGTCTTTAATGAGATTCCGTAACTGATGTCGAAAGACATTCGAAACTTTTGGATCTAAGGATCCCAATGGTTCGTCCATTATCAGTATTTTTGCCCCAGTTGCAATCGCTCGGGCAATTCCCAACTTTTGTAATCCAGGGTTCCCAAATATTGAGGGAAATTCATCGGTATACTGAGATAGTTCCACCGTTTTCAAAGCTTCTTCTGCTTTCTTAACAATGACATCGTCAGAATATCCTCGCATTTCCAAGCCAAAGGTCACATTTTCCCAGACGGTGAGATGCGTAAATATTTCAAAATTTTGGAATATAAAACCCATATCCCTGTCTTCTGGAGGAATTCCACTCATGTCTTTTCCATCAATCTTAACCACTCCTTTTGTAGGTTTTTCCAATCCGGCGATCATTCTTAATGTGGTAGTTTTTCCACAACCGCTTGGACCAAGGAGGAAAACAAAATCACCATCTTTTATTGTTAGTGATATATCTTCAACCGCTACTACTTTTCCTTCGTTAAAAGTTTTTGTTATATTCGAAAGTTCTATCATTGGCATTTAAAATACGCCTCCCTTCTTTTTGACTGCACGTAACGCAAAGATTAAGAATGCCCCGAAGATTATCACCAGGATGCTGGCAAAAACAGCACTCTGCCACGCAGTTGCTTCGACCCAATCAACAATCAAGACGGGAACCGTGCGAACACTCCCCATGACGACGATTGTTGCCCCAGTTTCTCCTAAAGAACGCGTAAAGACCATAATGGCACCTGCAATTATTCCCTGCTTGATGTTTGGAAGAGTTATTCTCCGAAAAACGGTTAAATCACACGCCCCTAGCGTTCTTGCAGCTTCCTCGACGCCCCTGTTAGAACCCTCCAAAACCCCTATGATCGGACGAACCATATAGGGAAATGTAAAACATATATGGACGAAAAGTATCATTAAAAAACCAGGGGTGAGTAATCCCAGTCCTGCGGGACCCCAAAAGAGGAAAAGTGCAAATCCTAATGCAGCCGAGGGTATTGCTACAGGTATATCAAGTAAGGTATCTAAGATAGTAATTACCTTACCCCATTTACGCCTGGTAATGATATAGGCGAAAGGTATTCCAAAAACGATATTTATTGCCACTGCTAAAGCGCCAATTTGAATCGAATAGATCATGCTTTTATAGAGGAAAACCCACTTTTGATCTTCACCTCCAAGTTCTTCAAAAGCAGATCCTCCCGAGAATTGAGTGATAACATAGAACGCGGGTATTAAAATCATTATAATTAAGATTCCCATTGTTGCGATATCTCTAAAATGGCGAAGGTATTTATGACTTAGTTTTTTTTCTAACTTTGGTATTACTTTTTTTAAAGGAAATCCAATTTTCCTCGTAAAAAATTTTATCGAAAAGAGCAATATTAAAGAAACCAATATCAATATTGCAGCGACGAGCGATGCAGATGGCAAGTCTAGCTGTCTTCGAAATCCCACGATTAATATGGGTGCAGTTTCAACAAGACCAGATATGATAATCGTTGCTCCTGTTTCTCCAAGACTTCGTGTGAAAGAAAGAATGGCCCCAGCAATTATCCCTTCTTTCATCATTGGGAGCGTTATAGTCCTGAATACTGTTATTCCAGAAGCCCCTAGCGTTCTTGCTGCGTCTTCGTAGAGCGTATCGGTTTTTTCCAGGACGATTTTCATATTGCGAACAATATAAGGGAAAGTAAAAACGATATGCCCTAGTATTATTAATTCAAACCCCGGAACGATTCCAAAAATGCCCCAAAACAACATTAAAGAAAAGCCAAGGGTGCTCGTTGGAACGGCCATTGGTAAGTCGACTAGTGCATCGAGAATTTTTTTACCTCGAAAGTTATAGCGAGTAAGGATAATTGCCGTGGGAAATGCTATGATTAAGTCAAAAATTACGGCGACCGTGGCAATAAAAAATGAGTTTCCTAAAGCTTCAAGAATTCTTTGCCACTTTAAATCCCCTAATAAAGGATCGTTAAAGACCGTTTGGTCAATAGAAGAAGTGTTTATGAAGATTGTCGAGAAAATATTGATGATTGGTCCTATAATGATGAGGAAGAAAAAGACTATAGTGATAGCATCAAGAATCTTTCTATATAATGGTTTTGAGAAAAGTTTATCAACTCTTAAGCTAAGAGAAAGTTGATTTCCATTGGTTTTTTTTTGTTTGTTTAATTTCGCTAACATTTAAATCAATTTATAAAAGTAATTATGCTGTAGCTTTACAAAGATACCACAAATCAGGAATTTTAAGTAAGACATTTCCACTATTAGGCGTATTAAGTTCTGGCACGCTAATATTATAACGAATTCCGTGAGATTCATAATTAAATATAGATGGATCAAGTGGAATCGTAGAATCAATGGGTCTAAACCCATATCGCATAGCAGAAATAACCGTATCTCTTTTGTTTAGAAAATCAAGAAACGCTTCTGCCACATTTCTCTGTTCTGGAGAGATCCAATTGGCATTTAACACGCAAAATGGATGATCGCTGTATAATGTACCTTCTTCGGGGTAAATGGCAATGATCTTGCCACCCGTGGCCGAATTGGAAATATCACTCACGAGATTTTCGTATAAAAAAGCAATATTTAAAGAATCTGGGCCCCCATCCTTCATATATCGAGACAAGAAACCAGTTGATTTTCCATATAATACGGCACTTGATTCGAATTCTTTTATCCATTTTTCGACATCAGGATTGAGAAGGTCTTCCATCGTGAGATTTTCTGATGCCTTTTCTGAGGCTGCCGCTAAGGCCATAATAGTTGTCATGAATCCCGAATTAGATAACCTTGGATCTGTATGAGCCATTCTCATAATTACGCTAGGATCAAGGTTAAGGCGCCTTATATCTGCAAGGCTTCTTATAGCATGTGTTTGGTTGAAAGTTTCCCAAGTAGCTATTACTATAGGAGAATATATGATTTTAATTGCTTCGTCTATTTTCACAAGATCGTCTCCTTCGGTGTAATCCTTCCATTTCGTGTTGAGAAAAGGCATCCAAATCGAACTCGCAGGACTCCAAATCGTTGGATGGATCTCATCATTAAGAATACTTATAATGGAATCCGAAGAACCATATGGATGCATTTCAATCGTAATTTTTTCCTCAGGATGTTCTCTAGACCATTCTTCTAAAAAATTATTGTAAGCTACGGTCATCCAACTCGCTTTTTCTGAACTATATATGATTGTTATGTGTACTCCGCCTTCTCCACCAAGAAGAACTGCGTTTGTAATAAGATCTCCAGAAACGAATCCAATAATAAATAGAAGAAATAAGGATCCAATGCTCTTTTTTCTGATTTTTCGAGAGCTATTTTTTTTTTTCTTAATTCTCATAATATCAAATAAATAGACTTATATAATTATCAACAAGGCTAAATATTATTCCAAAAACGATCCCAACTACGAGGATGACTAAATATAAAAATTCTCTTTTCATAATAATATTGTCCAGCCTAATTTGTTAATCAGTTTAGTTTTTGCAATTTTTAAGATTTTATAAGACTAAATGGTTTATTATATAATGGTCTATAGAATATAGAGAACTATAGAGAATATATATGGAATATTTTTTAACCATGATTTTATTGAATTAAAATAATATTAGTTAAGATGATTATATTCTTAATATTCATATAATAGCAATTCAGTTTTGAGAGCTTGATTAAAATCCTAAATCGTAATAAAAAAGGATAAAATATTAATTATTTTTTTATAGAACATTAGAACTTGTTAACAATTGCATTATATAATCAGCAACAATTTCGATCGAATCAGAAATCGCTTCCATTATATCCATTGTGTTTCCAAATGTAAAAATAGTGAAGGGATTCACATTATATGGCGTTTCTTGAAGGCTTTTTCTGAGCTTAATGTTTATTATATCTATCTCGTGTTCGAGGAGGTTGATTTCTTTTGCAAATGCTTTTACTTGTTGTCGATCGCCTAATAAATTAATAACGATTTTATCCAAGTATTCGGCGCATTTCACGGTCGTGTTCATCATCAAGTCGATTAATTTAATTGTTTCTTCGCTACTTTGCTCCCAGAATTTTATTGGAATCGTTGCTATTCTTCTCGCTACTCCCGTTGCGCAATTTGCAACATCATCTAATCTTTTTATTAGATGCGATAAATCTATCCTCACACTTGGGTTTAATTCGCCTTTTGATATGCCAGTTAATATTTCTCTTCGAATACTATCAGCTTCCCCTTCGAAAACATCCACTTCGTGAAAAATATCATAGCACTTCTCGAGATCTTTTGATTTTAACAATAAAATCATTCCCTCGTTCAATTTGAACACGCATTCTTGCACTTTTTGAGCATGTTTTATTGCTTGTTCTAAAACGGATGTTGCTGTCTTTTTTTTAAAATATTCTATCAATGAACCCATATTATTCACATCGCTTCCTATTATTCCTATATTTTTTTACTTTAAATATTTATTTAATGAAATCCATTTACATAAAACCCAAAATAGACTAACCCTCCTACAAGTGCAGAGATCGGTAAGGTTAGAAACCAATACAATGCCATTTTTCCAATTCCTCTATAATCAACTTCTTGTTTCTTAGCTACATTCAATCCAATTATACAAAACACGATCACGTGACTATGACTTATTGGTATGCCTAAAGGAGTTACCACAAACAACACAATAAATGTTGCAAGTTGAAGTATGAAACCTTCGCTTGGGCGCGCATCGGTTGTTTGGCTGGCTAAGTTTTTAATAACAAAACGACCTGCAATATATATACCTAAGAGTGCAAAAATTCCAAGAAAAACTTTCCAAAACCAATACGCACCTAAATTTAAGTAATTTTCATCGAATAAAGCATAAATTATTCCCAAAGCTTCTGCGGAATTTGCACCCGTATATATAGACACGCCAAATACTGCAAGTAATAATGCCCATGAGAATGAATTTTCGGATTTTTCTATAGAATTCAATCCTTTAAATCTATTTAAGAAATACTTGGCTATGATTTTATAAAAAAGATAAGTTAAAAGAAACCCAACCACCGGACTTAGGAGCCAACCAATACCAATCGAAATCATTATTTCCCAATTGAATGCTCCAGATATATTTATGTTCTCGAGTGAGATAAAAACAATAATAACGCCAAAAATCGAACCAAATAGTGAATGTGTCGACGATAAAGGTATTCCTGAGAAACTTCCGATTATTAACCAAACAATTGCGCTTATTAGAACGCTTAACAGCATATATATGGTGTATGTAACATCTTCACCTACAAATTTCTTACCTACCGTGCTGGCTACTTCTTCTGAAAGAAATATAGTACCAATTGCTAAACCAACACCACCTAATATAAGAACGCTTTTAAATTTGAGGGTCCCCGCAGCAGCTAAAGGTGCAGGTGTCTCATCGTTTGCTCCAATGGAGAAAGAGAGGAAGAGAGCAAGTAAGATTAATACTATAACTATGTAATTACTTAACTCTTCCATAAAAAGCTACCGTAATAACTATTTAAAAATTAGATATTTAGTCGATAAGAACTGAATGTATTCCGAAAAGTTCTTGATGTGATCAGCCATCATCATTATATCTTCTATAAGCTCTTTTAAGTAAAGATATGTACGACTTAAATAATCCATATCGTAATTCCAAAGGCGATCTAGGAGATTCCATTCGATTTTTCGCATTTTTCTTCGTTCTTCTTTGATTTCTTCGCAAGTTTCATATGCTTTTTCAAGATCAATGCTTACAAGCTTTACTGCGCTCGTTATTTTATTCGATAAATCCTTTAAAGAATTTTTTATATTAGTAATACCATTCTTAAATTCATCATCGGGAAAAATAACTTTATACAGGAGCAATCTATGAGCCACAAATTCTCCTATATCCTTTATTTCGTTAATCTTAGAAAATAACTTGAGTCTATCTGCTTTTGTAAATGAAGATTTTTTTGATCTATATAACCTTGATTCAAAAGACTTCTTAATTTCTTCTTCTTTTGCCGTTTGAATAACTTCTTTAAGACTCGAGGCAAATTTGTCGAAGTCTTCCTGAATTAACCATTCAATTCCTTCCATGAGTTTAATGTTTTGATCGTTAATGCTCTCCATAAATATATGAGTTAGCTCATCGATATTTAACTTTTTAAACTCTTTTTCTGAATTGGGTAATGTCATTCTAAATACCACGATAGTAGGAATTAATTTTTTGCCTAATTATCATCGCATATATCCGTGCTCAATTATTTTTAGGTTCTGATGTTAATATATTTCTAAAAATTATATTGTTTAAATTATTATAGGTTTCTTAACTCCTTAAAATTTTTTTTGTCTAAAGCAGTTTTAAATAAAGGTATTCTTAATTCATCAAGTAATCAATGATAAGTTCAGTAATGTCAGAAGAATATTCCCCTGCTCTTCTAATGCTTTCAATGATATAACTTAAAGCGATGGTTAGGTGTAAATTACCATTGCTTGTTAATTGATTTATTTCTTCACAAGCAGCGTTCAATTCTTTTACGGATTCAATATTTTGATTTGACATGTTTATGTTCTTTTGAAGTAAAGCGTCTAAACTATTATTTAATAATTTCATTGATATTTTGCTAGCGCGAGATATATCATCAATAGTATTTGAATCTATTTCATATTTAATCAAATTTTTCACATTTTTCGCTAAATTTACGCCGTGATCAGCAATGCGTTCTAAAAGTCTTCCAATTAAATGATAAAAATGCGCTTCTTCTAATGATACACCCATTTTTTGAGCAAGTATGATATCTCTCAAGGCTATATTAGTCTGCCTTGCGATTAACCATTGTAATCTATCGATATCATCATCACGTTTAGCAATGTCATCTGCCAATTCTTGGTTACTCGTTCTTAAAGCTTTAATTGCGTCCAGATGCATGTTTTCAGCAATGATGTACATTCTCTTGATTGTTTTATGGAAAGGCATCTCGTTTGGATTTAGTAAATCCTTTAATGTAATCTGATTTGAGGTTTCTTCAATTATTTCGGGACCAATCACAATTTGAGTGAAATATATAATCTTTTCCCTGGTTTTTGATTCAATTTTTCTGCTTGATTTAATAACTAGTTTTGTATACCCCATAATATAAGCCCCTATCAGTAGTCTAAATAAAAAATCATTATCTTTTACCTCGTCGAAATCGATATCTTTTTTTCTCTCCACGCCACGTGGGTCTACTTGTGGAGTGATTAACAAATTGCCATCGGGTTGAGTAATGATACCTAAGAGATCGTTTTTCTTGATAGAGCGCTTTTTAATCCACTCTTTTGGGAGACTCACAATATAAGACGATCCTCCAGTCTGTTGAACTTTCCTCGTTTCCATTTAAATACCACTAATTATTATATATATACAAGTTATTCAAACTATATATCATATATATAGAATAATACATTACTTAAGAGAATATCGAGTCTAAAAAGAATTCACTAAGTTATTATATTAATTTTCATTTTTTTCAAATCTATATATTAGGACTAAAAAGTATAGAGTTAATTATATAAGATTTTATAGAGTTAAATTTGATAAAAGGCAGGTATCTAATAAAGTGGAATTCCAACAACACTTTTATGATATTTCTTTCCAAGCATTTTCATCAATGTGGGTACAATATCGGTCGTTTTACAGAATGGAATCCTTTTTTGCAGAATCTCTTCAGATCCCCCAATGATAAGAGGCACTATTGAGCTTTTTCTGAGGCCTATATCGTGCGTGTAATGCGTATAACGCTCGTTTTTCCCATGAGACACCTTGTATAAAGTCCTTCCAAGCGTGCTCACGATTACATCGGCGCTTCTCGAGTTTTTGAAGTGGCGTGGGATGAGGTCAGGATACATGGCATGGTCTAAGTGGTATGTATATTCTAACCACTCGTCAATAGAGTGATACTTTCCATCTATCAATCTTGCAGCCTTATCGTCGTTGAAATAGCCAAACACATCGTTATTATCGTCTTCGCTTGAATATTTAGTTTTATACTGAGCTCCAGTGCCCTTATATTCGATAGAACCAGTAAGGATTTTGTGATTATTAGGATTTTTCCTTTTTAAATAAATCGTTCCTTTTTTATAGGTATTGTCGTCTCCTCGAAAATACATTAATTGCACTCCTTTTAGTTGAAATATTTCTTGGATCATATCTTTTTTTTTGGGACCAAAATTCTGAAGTTCCTTCAGGGTAGGACGAGGCCAATAATTGCCATTTCTAAGATTACTAGAACCCTTGAAATGAAAATGCCCAACACTCGCAAATTCAGCGATGTTAACTGTTCCTTTGGGATTTTTACGCTCGTGATAATTTTTCAAACCCGTCCTTGAGTAAAAATGAGATATGTTTCCTATCTCCTTGACTCGATAATTACCATGGTCTGATGTGATTGCTATGGCTGTATCGTTTAAATAACCCAATTTATCGAGTTCCTTGATTAAAACGCCAATTAATCTATCTATCAATAAAATATTAAGTTTATATAAAGAACTATCATATCCAAAAGTGTGCATCAAAATATCGGGCGTCATAAACCACAGGTTGCTTCCAATCGGTGCTTCATTGGTTTTAAAATACTTTTTTGGATTCTTGAAAGTATCTATGAGTTTTCTAACCACGATTCCATTTGCGTGAGCCATGAGTCTTGCAACATGTTTTTTTCGAAGAAACCCAAGGGTTAACAATTCGTAATATAAAGCGAGCCTTATCTTGTTTTTTGGAAAGATATAATTAGCTCCTCGTGAAATTAGTTGAGTTATACTCGCTCGATTGCCCTCCCCGATCATTTCCAACCAAGTTTGGCAATTCGTACCCAAATCAGAGTTCAGCTTATATATTTGAAGGAGCTCGTTAGTTCCAATTCCTCCATAATCCCTTAATTCGGGTGGTGTCGTCGCTCTATCCATCCAATGATAAGCGGTCACGCCATGGCTTGGCTCGTTCCTAAAATCACCCGTGTAAGTACCAGTGAGAATTGTAGGGTGCGTGGGATATGTGACTGAGGGAAAATCAGTACAGCAATTCTTTGAATAAATTCCAGTTTCTAATAGGTTTTTAAAATTCGGTAATAATCCTTTTTCGACAAAAGAAAAAAAATGACTTGCCCTTACATCGTCTATAATGCAAAAAATGACCCTATTTATTTTATTAATTTCGATTCACCACGTTCACTCTAAATATGCTAATAGAAGGTTTGAACTTAAAGATATTTATGACATCATAAGAAAATTTTTTACAAACTAAAAAAATTTGCTCTTGATATAATAATCATATAGTAAATGTGAACCATTATCGATAAAAAGGAGAAGAAAGCCCCCGGGGGGATTTGAACCCCCGACCTTCTGATTACAAGTCAGATGTTTCACAGAGCGTTGAGGTAACGATACTTCTATACCGCTAAGCCACGGAGGCTTCGATTAATATTCATCAATAATTCTCTACTGCTAAAAATTCTTTTTTCTTAATAATTTTTTTGGTAATTGATAATTCCACTGAATTAAATATCTTGATTAATCCAAATATGTTGTCTAAATTTTGTTCATAAAAAAACTTTTTTTAATGCGCCTTTTTCTCTTAAACGATTAATTTGACTTTTTATATTTGAATTAAGATCTTTAGACATTGGATTTCCAGTCGTATCTAACATTTGAAGCGATGTAAGATTTTCAAACGAATCGGGAAGCGAATCGAGCTGATTATGCCCAATGTATAACTTACAAAGTGAAGAGAGGTTTCCAATTGATTTAGGAAGAGATTTCAGGTGATTACTCCATAAAAGTAATGTATGAAGCGATGTGAGGTTGCCGATTGAGTCAGGAAGATATTTAATTTGATTCTCGTGTAAAAACAATTCTTGAAGTTCCGTGAGAATGCCAAGCCAGTCTGGAATAATTTCCAAGTGATTCGAACCCATACTTAATCTGCGGAGTGAAGTGAGATTTCCGAGTGATTCAGGAAGCAAACATATATTATTTCTTTGAAGGCTTAAACTGTGAAGAAAATTGAGGTTTCCTAATGATTCGGGAAGAATTTCTAACTGATTATTATTAATATATAATTCTTCTAGAGATTTGAGATTACCGATTGAATTTGGAAGCCCTATTAGAAAGTTATCGTCCATATCAAGAACTTTAAGAGAGATTAGGTTCCCAATAGATTTGGGAAGCGACTTTAACTCGTTACAAATTAGATTTAGATTCTGGAGCAGTTTTAGATTTCCTATCGACTCGGGAAGCGTTTCTATCATGTTATGTTCTAAATTTAAGGATTTTAACCCATTTAGATCTCCAATTTCTATAGGCAAGCTTTCTAAGCGATTAATCATGAGGTTAATTTCTTGTAATGATTTGAGATTTTTTATTGATGCAGGGAGCTTTTCTAATTTGTTATTAAATAAATTAAGATAACGGAGCGAATTAAGCTTATATAATCCCTCAATTTCTTTTAAATCCGATATTTCTCTATTGCTGAGATCCAACATTCCATTCACAACAGGAATTTTATTACCATTCAAAACAACAAACTCAAAAAATGTTCTTAATTCTTCTTCGTTTAAAAAATCCATATAATTCTCTTCTATCAAATATTTGACGACCGTAGGAACGCCGTTTTTAAGCCTTTTTACGATTTCCTCCTTGAATACCTTCTTGGCCTTCTGATCTCCTTCTTGACTTAATCTTTTCAGTAATGGGAATGCCATATTCCTGTGGAGTAGTCTCGTATCGTAATTATTGCCCACCCAAGCTTGAAGATTCGAACAATGACCCCAAAACTCTTCTTCGGAAGTTATTTGCAAGTCGCTTTTCTTTTCCATATTCATTAGTTCTAATTCGTCAATGGATTGGATCTCGTTCTTGCCAGATCCTCTCTCAAGAGAAATTTGTAACGCAAGAGATTTGCATTGTCGGAACTTTTCTCCTTTCACATAAATGTGGGTTTTTCCATCTTCAAGTTTGAGTTCGATGTATTTATTAATTCGAAAAATGTGATGCCGTATTGACATAAAAATAATCTCTTTTGAAGTGTACCTTTACTAAAATTCTGATGATTTTATCTTGAAAAAAAAATACTCAAATAAATTTAAACTCATTTGGCATAAAACTGAAATGTCAAACACGAAAATTATATCATTTAATGTTTTTCTTCAAGAGAGCTATTGCTTCTAATCTCGCTTTTAACAACGATTTTTCCTTAATTCCTTCCATTTCTTTTGACGGACCGATCTTTTCTTTTAAAACTCTTTTTAATAGTAGGTATTCGTCTTTCTGCGAGATGAAGGGTTCTACTTCTTCTTCGTGTATGAATTCCTCTATAGTGGTTTTTTTACCGTTATTATTTCCTTCCGTGAGGTCAAATCTATGATTGTTAAAAACTAAAAAGCAATGTGTTATGGGAATATAGGGAATTTTATATCTTTCAACAATTTCTCCTGCACCATTCGATATTTCTTCCGTAAAACGATAAACGCCCACATGTTTACGAAGAGGAATGTTCAATTCTTCGGCAAGAGTGGCAATTACGCCGTGTTTTGTAGTACAAGTACCTTTTTTTTCCTTGAATAAGATCATTTCGTCATCTTTATTTGAGTTGTAGCCATAATCCATCTCATGAACGAGCAGGCATGCTTCCTTAAACGATTTTACGCCCATCTGTATGAACTTTTTCGACATTGGCCCTGAAATAACGATTTCGGCATCTGGTAAATAATCGTACGAATCCATGTTAAAATAAAGTAATTAATTTTTATTTGAATAAAAATATCAATTTGAATTTATTATTCTTTTCTCTATAGACTATAGAGATTGATATATCTAAAAAATTACACTAAAGGAGAGATTGAGCCATTTATTAGGTGGATATATAAATCTTTGCCTACACAAATAATTAAAAACTAAATTATCTTTTTTTTACACATACAAAATATATTAATTCGTTAACAATAACATGGCACCACACATTGACAAGGACGAAGTGACGAAACTTGCTTTTCGTCGATACAAGAGCGACGAACCGTACGAGAAATCGGTGTGGTATTTGGCAGAACTCTGTTGCATAATTAATAGGAACTTAAAAAATGGTTTCGATATCGAACCTTTAGAAACAGACAATTTAATTCTAATGTTGAGAGACGATGTAAACGGAGAAGTAAAGATGCCATCGCAAGACGAGATAAGAAGCGTTGCAGAGGTTATTTACAACGAGAATCCTCCAAGATCGGAGCTTCACTGGTTTATTGCCGAAAAAACCTTACTTTTAGAGGAAATAAAAAAAGTTCTAAGTTCAAAAGCGTGATTTGTTCGTTCCCCAAATCCAAACCGATTTGTGATTTACTTAATTTTTTCAATTAGAACTTTCAAAAAAAATAAGATTTAAACCAATCTTATATTGGTTCCTTAATCCAAGTAATTTTCCTCATACCAATCAAAAAGTAGCGGTATGTTTTCAATGATACGATAAGGAATCGATTTATGAACTAGAGCGATAAAAATTCTTTTTTGAGATCTCACTTTCTTGTAATATTCGTTGTCGTTAATTAATTTTAGATCATCTTTATGTTCCGTATCGATATGATAAATAAAATATTCGCCCATATAAGCACACTCCTTACCCCAAGAATATTCAATTTCGGATTGGATGATAGAAACAAACATGTCAAGGTAGTTAGGAAGGAGTATTTCACCATGAATCCAGCGTTTTTCTGAAACTCCCAAGGCAAAGAACTTTCCCACGACATCCGTAGGTTTGTAATTTTCCAGTATTTTTTCCTTATTTACCATCTAAATAGTTAAATAGTCAATTGCGTAAAAAGCTTATTTTTAGGCCTAATCGAAAAATTTCGACGAGATTAAAATTATAAAAGTGCAATACTGCTCGCTTTTATTAAGGAAGGAATAGATTGAATTATAACCAATCATGTTATATAATACCTAGGAAGACTAATCAAAGTATTCACGAAGTAGTTGTTTAACTTGGCAAAAAAAAAAAATAATAAAGAAGAGACTCAAAAGTCCTTGGATTTTTTCATGGGAGCACATAAACCTAAAGGGGTAAAAAAAAAAACAGAACCTGAGGAATTAGCATCTAAACAAATGAAAGAAGAGTCAATAGGAAAAACAAGCTCACAAAACTCAAAAGATGAGGGACAGAAGGAACAACAAAGCTCTCCTAAGAAAAAAGAGCCGATCAAAATTCCACCAAAACTATATTTTAAGGAAAGAGAGCTCGATTTTGGAATGAAAGAAGACAACATCGAGCTCGAAATTTTAAAGAGAGAATCAGTAAGCTCAAAATACCTTCGTTACTTGATTAAAAAAGGGGATATCGTGGAGAATCTCGATAGGGGATTATTATTAGATGTTGATTACGATGGTGGTCTCAACAAGGCATATTGCAAGTTTTACGATATAGATACTCAAGAAATAAAAATTTGGATAGACACGACAAATCACCAACCTTATTGTATAAGCAAGCTCTCAAAAGACAAGCTTGAGAACAACATCGAATTAACTAATTACGAGGGTTTCAATCGTCTCGAAACGGTGGAAAGAACGGATCTATTACGCGACATTACTACAGAAATGACGAAGATATACGGAAAAACCCCTACGAACATAGGTGGTGCAGGAATCAACATTCGGAATATTTTAAACGGGGAGGCTTGGGAGGCGGATATTAGATATCACCACAACTACATTTACGACACGGGTCTGATTCCAGGATTGGTATATAAAATTTCAAACGGAAAGATCGAAATTTTAAAAGGTGATGAAAATAAAAAAGCGGAAGAGATAGAACAAGTTACACATGATTTTATGGCTTTATTCAAGAACGAAAAGCCAGAAATGATGGATTTCGCCAAGAGAAATGTCGATATCTTTCTTGAACCAATCCCCGATGTGAAACGCTTGGCATTGGACATCGAAGTAATGATAGGAGAGCACGATTATAAGATTCCCGACCCTCGTCAAGCCAAACAGGAGATCATTAGCGTTTCATTCGTTTCAAACGACGGAAAAAAGCTTGTATATGTCCTAGAACGAGAAAATTTCGTTTTCGGTCCCCTTCACGAGAAATTTCCAAAGGATGCCAAGATTTATTTCTTCAAGGACGAAAAGATATTACTTACCGAGACGTTCCGCATAATGTGGGAATATCCTATCATTATCACATTCAATGGAGATAATTTCGACTTGAATTACATGTTTCATCGCGCTAATAAATTGAAGATCCACAAGGATTTAAACCCCATCAGGGTAAAACGTGGATTTGGTATGATGGCGCGCGCAGAGTGCGAACTTCTGAAAGGAGTGCATTTTGACGTGTATAATTTTTTTGCCAACCGGAGTATCTCGGGTTACGCGTTTGGGGGCGCTTACGAAAGGAACTCCTTGAACGCCATAAGTCTTGCATTACTTGGACGCGAAAAATATCAGCACGAAGAAGAAATACACGAGATGGATTATTCGGTACTCGCCTGGTACAATTTGAAAGATTCGATTTTAACATTGGAATTAACAACATTCAACGACTCTTTGACATGGAACTTGATAATCATCTTGTTACGGATTACCAAAATGCCTTTTCACGACTTAATCCGGCATCAAATATCGGCCTGGGTGAGAAATTTCTTCTTTTTCGAGCATAGACAAAAAAATTATCTCATCCCGCGCCGATCTGAACTTCAAGAACTCAAGCAGGGAGGGAATTCCAAGTCTACTATCGAGGGAAAGTCTTTTCAAGGAGCTTATGTCATTCCGCCAACTCCAGGCATCCATTATGACGTCGTGGTTATGGATTTCGCTTCCCTTTATCCTTCTATCATAAAGGAATATAACCTTTCCTACGAAACCATTCAATGCCCTCATTTGGATTGCACTGATAACCTTCTCAAGGGAGTTCCTTACCACGCATGCACCCATAAAATGGGAATCTTTTCTTATGTAGTGGGATTTTTCAGGGACATTCGCGTCAAATTTTTCAAGCCAAAATCTGACGACAAGACCATCCCTTCAAGTCTTTCGAACTATTATCGGACAATACAACAAGCCCTTAAAGTTTTCATAAATTCTTCGTATGGAGTTTTTGGAAGTCAGAATTTTCCTCTTTTTTGTTTGCCGGTGGCCGAAAGTACCACGGCCATTGGACGATACTCGATCAAGGAAACGATTAAGAAATCGGAGGGAATGGGTGTTAAAGTCCTCTATGGGGATACCGATAGTGTGCTTTTACTCAACCCATCAAGGAATCAATTAGAAACTATATCCAAATGGAGCAAAAAGGAGCTCGATCTTGACTTGGAAGAGGAAAAAACCTATCAATTCCTAGCACTTTCCGAAAGAAAGAAAAATTACATTGGCATTTATAAAGATTCAAAATATATCGACATGAAAGGGCTCGTCGCAAAAAAGAAAAATACCCCAAATTTCATCAAAAAAATCTTTAGTCAACTCATAGACATCCTCAAGGATATCACGAATGAAACAGAATTTAAACAAGCGAGAAATAGAATAATTGAACTCGTGAGGGAAAATCAAAAAAAGATCGGAAAACCAGATACTTTCTCATTAGACGATTACGCCATAAACATCAGCCTTCAAAAGAGCATGGACAGTTACGACAAGGTAATCCCCCAGCATGTCAGCGCAGCAAAAGAGCTAGAAGATGTAACCAAAAGACAAATTCAGAAAGGAGAAGTCATATCGTTTATCAAGAGTAGGGGAAAAACGGGAGCAAAAGCCATCGAACTTGCAAAACTTCAAGACATTGACCCCAAAAAATACCAAGAACTCTTACGATCCGCTTTAGAGCAGGTCTTAGACGCGTTAGGCATAACATTCGAAGAAATCAAGGGAATAAAAAAAATGGACGCTTTTTTTTAAATTTTTTTCTATAAATGGCAACAATTTTTTTACTCATAAGCATAGATACGCAATTAACATTATTATTGCACAGAAAATTGGGTTTAACATATTATCATCGATGCACGGGTCGAGTGCGTCAACTAATAGAAAGATTAATGCTCCCGATAATGACATCAAGCATATTTTTATCAATGTTAATCCTTCTCCAAAAATCCAAAACGATAAGAAACACACTCCAAATGACGCCAAAAAACCTGCAATACATCCAATGATCGTTTTTTTTGATTTTTTCGAAACCTTCGTTTTACCAAACCTTTTTCCAACAATTGATGCTGCCGCATCTCCCAGGGTGGCGATCAAGGATGCCGCGCAAAACACCGGAAATGGAAAAATAAATAACACGGCTAGCGTTAAAACCATTGCGGTTGGCTTGGTGAACTCGTAAACCTCTTGACGCTTGATAGTTTTTCCCAATAAGGAAATGACCTTATCGGGAAGAAGGTGATAAATACCCTTTTTATAAACATGTATAGAGAGCCTCACATAATCAAGAACGGCAAAAGCCAAGATGCCAGAATATCCAATTGTGAATATGAGTAATCTCCCATAATATTCCCCGCTGATGCCCCACGCGAGGTCTTGTCGCCAAATATTGCCCCATATATAGACCGAATATACCCAGAGAAAGATGATCATTCCCGCAGGAAAGAGATGCAAGGCCTTCCGAGTCACGTCAGTTTTATAAGAATGATGATCGTTATTGTTTTTATGGTCGTAGCTTGTAAGAAAATCTGAGAGATTTCTTCTTTCTTTTATAGTTCTATCTTTTTTTATCTTTCCCTTTTGGTAGTATAAAATTAACAACAACACGAGAGGAGCTATAATGCAGATAGAAAAAGTGCTCAAATATAAATACATCTCTAACACCGGAATATCCGCTGTGAAATAAAGCGGATACATTATTCCTGCTGCGATCCATAAAGAGAATAACACAATCGTGTCGTAAAAATTATGTTCTCTTGGATACTTTGAGTTCAGTTTTACACCATAGAAAAGATGAATAAAAGCGTTTGCAACAAATAAAATGCTAACAGGGAGAGTAATCCAATAATACACGAGATATCAAGCAAATAAAGGTTAATTTTGAGCATTAATTAGCGCTATTTGAGCACCAAAATTAAGGCTTGGATTAATATCTTTTGATTTAAATAACTCATGATTTTAATGGAATATGTTTTACCGAAAGAAAAATAATAAAATTACTTGATCTATATTTAAAAATAATTTAGCGAGATAGCACAAGAAATAAGTAATAAAATTCTAATTTTCCCAATTAACTGCAATCTTAAGGAAAAAAGGTTTAAATAAAAATCAGTAAAAATAGTAAAAATAATAATAATAATTATTAGATTTAGAAGGTCAAGAGTATGTTTTCGAAAGCCTTATGAATCTTGTCCTTATTTTCACCAAGCATGTCGTCGAGCTTGATCTTGAGGTCAAGTAAAGACGAAATACTTTTTACGATGAGGTTTTCGGAAGTCGATTTAATAGGGTCTTTTCCCTTGCTAAGTTCTTCTACTCGCTTTATCATGGCTTCTTGATATTCTTGAGCCGTCGAGTTTCTCAATTCAGTTGACTTTCTTATTTTTAATCCGGTTTTAGGATCGATTTCTTCCACCATTTGCATTCACCTATTGAATTTATTGTTCGTCCTCTTTCTTTTTAATTCCACCATTTTGAGCGATTCCGGTTTGCATCGGGATGTCGTCGTATCTCATGCCGGTGGTAGTGTCAAATTCATTCTCAACTTTTTCGGTGATTTTCTTCGCAACTTGCCTTTCAATTCCTTCTCGATGGAACGTGTTCATCGTGCAGAAGGAGCATTCTCGAACGCCACCATCGGGCATCGCCACGCCAAAATGTACTATGCACCGTTTCGCTCGTTCTGCGTCAAAGTTGTAGGCGTCTTGGAAGTGCATACTAGAAATTAAGAGCGATCCGTGCGTGAAAGCGCTTACAGACTCCCAATCACCATTGATCAGTAATTTGCTGAACATTTCCATAAGCTTTCCAGGCTTTTTCGTGTATTGAAGAACGCCTAAGAGGAATCGAGCTCTAAGTTGAGCTTTATCGAGCGTATTTAAGCCCTTATCGAGCATCTCACCAAAGCCCTTACCAATACCACCGATACTATCGAATAACGGAGTAAAGACGCTAATTGGCTTTTTTTCCTTATGCTTGATTTTTTCCCAAAATCTATTGGCAAAGTCGATGACTTTTAACGGATCAAAATACTCCATGATGGGAATCATTTCGCTCGTGGTGGGATCGAGTGCCATATAAGTAGCAAATCCGCAGTCAGGGTGGCATGTGAACTCCACAGGCTCTACATCGGCAAGATACGCAATGATCCTTCCTAATTCCGTGATGGTGGAGAGCGGATACCACGCGTTTTCGATACCTATCTTTCCTTTTGTCTGTCTGTCGACTTCCTGAATTACATCGGCGTTCGTGATTCGAAGGTTGGTCATTTCCTCGTGCGATATACGACCACATAACGATACGGGCTGGAACGTGATGCCTCTCACGACATCAATATTGTCTATGGCATATTGGATGATGTTTCCAACTTCCATATCAGTTATTCCTTTAGCGATGGTGGCAACTAAAACCACTGAAGAAAGACCCGCTTTTCGGCAATTATCAATAACCCTTTGCTTGTATGCCATCAAATTCTTGATGCCACGAGTTTTTTCGTATGTTGCATCGTTTATACCATCAAATTGAAGATATAGGGTGTCCACACCCATCTCGTGAACATGCTTGGTCCATTCCAAGCCACCGTTCTTTTTTTGAAAGCCATAACCGTTAGTTGCAACAATCACTTCCTTAAAACCGTGATCTTTAGCCATTTTACAGATTTCTGGAAAATCTTTTCTAACCGTGGGTTCGCCGCCCGTAAACATTATTGCGACGGCCGGTATGGGTTTTTTCCTGAAATGCGTCATGACCCTATCGATTTCTTCGAGCGTGGGCTCAATCCAGTATCCAGCTTTAGTAACATTTGCATAGCAGAAGTTACAGTTAAAATTACAACGGTTAGTCAAGTCTATGAGCGCCAACTGACAGGTTGAAATGTGCTCGCTGCATAAACCGCAGTTATAGGGACATCCCCTCATGTCAGTAACTTCGCAATCGGGAGGATTGGTCTCGCCGTTTTTGAGAAATTGCCACTCAACTTCGCCCTTCTCATTTCGTTGAGCGTAATGCGTCCACTTGTAATATTTAGCGCTAGAAGAAATCTTGTCAGAAAAAGCGCCATGCTCAGGACATGTCTTTTTCATAAATATTTCGTCGTTTTCTTCGACAATTTCCGCGTTAATAGGTTGCAAGCATTCGGGACAAACCGAACGAGTCTTGGCGTAGAATGGCGTTTTTAAATAGTCAGTTCCGTCAATATGATACATGTTGAATTATCACATTTTTTATTTTGTTTTTAATATAAAAATCGTTTTTTTTAAAGATTTACTTAATCATTTATTTATACAAATAAATAAATAATTTTTACTTTTTAAATAATTAGTTATTTATAGTTTTTAAGATTTTTCGTATTTTTTACTTTTCATACTCGGAAAAGTATGATCTCAAAAATCGTAAAAAAACCTAAAAAAAGGAGGGTTTTCTGTATATTTTTTTTTAATCTGATTACGATTTTAAGCAAATAAAAAATGGTTATTTAGAATATTCCTCAATTAAACTCGTTCTTAGAAGGTGTAAAGCGTTGCTTATACTTACTTTATATGCTTTTGGAGATAATAATCGCTTGGAGTCTTCCGAAAGGTGTTCAATGTCATCTTCCATTCTTTTTCTTGCTTCGGGCCACTTACCTAGCGGTTTCACGAGCTCTCCATTTTCCGTTTTCAACATCAATAAGGACTCTATCCGAGAAGGATTTGAAACGACATAATTTCTCATGGGATTTAAAGGATCGTAAACGATATCGTTATCAAGAGTAGTTTTTTCGACGAGTTCCATTACATCACCCATCATCTCATCATTCTCGTCGTAAATTCGAAACAAATTCTTTTTTGAAGGAATGGTCATTTTTTCGACTTCGCTTGCGATTTTTATCTTTGGCGTACCTTCGAGCGAAACGAGCTTATATACTCCTCCCAAGGCGGGATCGTCAAAACATGTGGCTATTTTTGTCCCAATACCCCATATATCTACCTTTCCGCCGTTATTCTTTATTTCAGTAATCAAATGCTCGTCAAGGTCGTTAGAAGCAACGATCTTAGCATCTTTAAAGCCTGCATCATCAAGTAATTTTCGGACTTCCTTGCTAAAATAGGTTAAATCGCCCGAGTCAATTCGCACGCCTAATAATTTCTTTCCTTTTTTTTTCAGCTCTTTGCCGACGATAATTGCGTTCTTGCACCCCTGGATTATGTCGTATGTATCAATTAACAAAAGGCAGGAATCTGGATAAACATCCGCGTAAGCTCGAAACGCATCCAGCTCGGAGTCAAAGGCCATTACCCATGAATGAGCTTGTGTTCCCGATACATCTATTTCATACATCTTTCCCGCAAGAACATTTGAGGTTCCCTTAAATCCACCAACCATGACAGCCTCACTTGCTTTTAAACCACCATTAGGTCCTTGAGCTCTTCGCAATCCAAACTCCAATATGGATTGCTTTCCCGATGCAAGCCACATTCGATTCGCCTTGGTGGCACACAATGTCGAAAAATTTATGGTATTCAATAGATAGGTTTCCACAAGTTGGCATTGAATAAGAGGTCCTTCTATTTCGATTATTGGCTCATAAGGAAACACGACCCGACCATCCTCGACGGCACGAATGGTTAATTCACATTCCCAATGTGCCAAATAATCCAAGAATTCCTCCGAAAACATCTGTTTTTCTTGTAAAAAATAGATTGATTCTTCGGAATATTTCATCGAGCATAAATCCCTGATGGCGTTGTTTATTCCATAACACACCGCATAGACGCCTTTAAATGGAGCTTTTCGAAAAAATACATCAAAAACTGCTGTTTGGTCTGCCAAGTCTTTCTCGAGATAGGCGTTAGCCATTGTTAATTGATAAAAATCCGTAAGCAAGGAGTAATCGCAATTCATAATATAACCAAGATTGTTTTAAAATATAAATGGCTACGAGTTTTAAAAAACCTTTTCGATGTTCAAATCTATGTAAATTTTACTTTAATCAACGCTAATATTTCTATAACTTCACGAGCTTTCTAACATTTTTTACTATATGCATTTTAAGAAAATTATCCTTGGTGAGCTTTCCATTTCCGCTTACTCTATCGTTTTTCTTTAAATCAATATCGTCATGAAGCTTATCGCTTATTCTAAGATTTAAAGCATCGATCTCGACAATAGCTTCTTCTTTATAATCGCTCTTTTTTTGTACTCTCGGCCCAATACGCGCTCCAGTGAGCTTTACAATGTAATAGATGGATATATTTCCTTGGAAGTCTTGTTCTTTTCTCTCTAACTCTTCTACTGTTCCATCGTAAATAGTTACGCTCTTATCGACGAAATTACTAAGCAGCGATTCTTCAGAACTTTCATCGACGAGCCTGAATTCTTTCTCATCTTGCGCCTCTTGATCGGCCTTTATTTTGATCGAAATAATTTTTTTCTGAAAATCATTTGGTAATTTTGTCAAGCTCCAATTTTTAAGATCGAACCATCCCTGTTTCAACGAAAATATAAACCCTACCCAAAAATGACTGCACAATCCCATTGCTGAGCCAATCCTACAATCGCAATCGCGTTCAGGGTCGTCAATATTTTCGTCTGTGATTGACAAGTAAGATATCACCTCCCAGTTCATGCCCTTGAAGCCTATTTCTACCTCGTGCTCTTTTTCATTTACTATTTTCAAGCTTGAAATCGATTCTTGATCGATACCACTAATTTTATTAAGTGCTAAATCGATACCCTCATTGATTATTTCAAGTTCCTTTTTTTCGATAAGTTCCTTTAATTCCTCTTCAGCGAGAGAATCTAAAATGAAATCTATCAAATCAGATTTTTTTAGCTTTGAAAATCCCTTGATATTAAAATCCCTACAAATCTGCTTCAAGTCGTTTACATTTGGGTATTGTAATAAATAAGACAGGTATTTTTTATCGTCAATTTTTCTACTCATAACATTTCATCTATTTTATAAGAATTTATAACTCTTATAATGCTTTTAGGTTTTGTTTAAAAAAAAAAGTAATACCAGACCAAATTGCTATTAAAATAAGATCGATTTCAATTAAATCTGGTTCAAGACTTTTCCATTATTAAAGTAATGAACTTTTCAGGTGAGGAAAAAACTTATATATGTAATTTTTTATGTATATATTCGGTATTATGTATTTAATCATTTACTTTTTTTATTAAGGAATATCATTTAGGTGAGTTTAAAAAATGTCAGAAGACCAAGACAAAAACATATTGGATGAGTTCGGGGATGAAAAATTCGCCGAAGAAACAAGTAAGAAATATTTAGATTACGAGCAATCTTACAACGCTCATTTCAAGGAGAAAAGCGCCCTTGAAGATTACCCGTATCCAACCGAGGAGAGTGCCAAAAATAAGATGGAAACCGACTTCGAAAAGTCGTTCGAAAGTCATTTCTATTAAATTATGTTTTTTCCTTTTTTTTATTTGAACCTTTTAAAACATTATCAATTACCCATATTTCTGCTTCGTTTATTATTCTAAGGCAAAAAAAGTGAATAAAAAATAATTGATAATTATAAATTGATGGAATTTATATTATAACTTAGAGAATCTGGAAAAAAAAAATTTTAACAGCAATCCAAAATTAAAATTAATTGAACAAAATCGAAATAAACAAAATGTCAGAAAAAGATATATGGACCATTAAGCTCGATTGGCTCAATATAATCCATTACTTGGGATTGGATTCCATAGACGAGATACCTGAGTTAAAGAGGGAAAAGGCTATAAAGAAAATAACGAAACTCCACGGATCCGAAAAATTAATGGAACTCGATTCGAAAGAATTAGAGGAACTAGTCGCAAGCGAGCTATTAGATTCAATGAAAAAGGAGTTGTCCACGAAAGCTAAAAAACAGGAACAAGTAGAGCGGGACATCCAAAACAAATTCATTCCGTTTAAAAATGGCGGCATTATAAACATTAATCAGAAAGACCTCAAGGATCTTGACATTGACCTCAATGGAGACCCAACGGAAATCCTAAAAAAATTAGCAGAAAAGTTTTTTCGGCCAGGTAGCGACGATGACGACGACGACAACGATCGCTACGACGAAGACCACACTGGTTATTATATTTAATTTCTTACCAATTATTTTCTATATTGAAAGAAAAAACGATTTATTTTTTACTTTTTCTAAACGCTTAAAAACATCAAATTGTCTTTAGATTCAACGAGCTTGAGATCACGCAATGAAGACAATTTTTCTACACCTTTTTCGTAGATTTCTACAAGATTTTCTTTAGAGATATTAGAACAGTGGAGAAGGAGTTGTCTATTTTTGATCAAATTTTTAAGAATATTTTTTAACTCTCCTGAGTTAATTTCATTCGCGTTTGAAAGGTAAGAGGATAAATACGATCGAATCAATCTCCTGTCGAATTGCTTATTAAGCAACCTCATTTCGTTAGACTCCATTAAAAATACATTTTCATAAATCATATTTTATCCCTTATATTATGTATGTATTATTTAGGAAATTTGAATACAATGAATCATATCTTGTTTAAAAGTTATTTGACTCACTATTTATTAATACTTCAGAAATGATTAGATAAAAAATGGATAGCTTTAAATTTAACCAAGAATATATTCTCATTTGAGAACATATAGTCTCACATGAGAATACTGAAATAATTAAATTTCAAAATGAATCAATCAGAATCATTTGAACTGGAGCACAAGGGCTTTATTATACTTGGATTGTTAGCCGAAGAGCCAAGTGGGACGCATGCGTATAGCTTGAACAAGAAAATAGAAGAAAGAGGCATGCGCAATTGGACCGAGATTGGAAAATCGTCAATTTATAGGATTGCAAGCGAATTAGAGGAGATAGGTCTCGTGGCGTCCTACGAAGAGGAATTCGACAACAGAGTTAGAAAAATGTACAAGATCACTGATTATGGATATAATATTTTAAAAGACAAGGTATATGAGGTTCTAAGGACCTTTAACGGCAGGAACGACCCGGACTTTTATGTTGCGTTCTCTATGTTACCGTTTCTCACTAAAGAAGAAATAGAAGAAGCGATCCAGAATTCCATAGAAGCCATAAATTTAAACTTGGAAGAGTTAAGAGAATTGCTCGAGCAAAATTCTCACTTAGGGCTGAATGTTAGAGGTTTATTCGTTCATCCCATAAAAATACTAGAAACCGACTTGGAGTTCTTAAAGGAAGTCTTAAGGGAGGTAAAGGAGGGAGGAGGTATTAAACTTGAGTCATGAACATTTTATAGAAGGATTCAAACACCTAAAAGGTAAGCACTGCGAATCGTCGTCTATGAGAGATTTACTTGAATATAATGAATTTCCAATGACAGAGGCCATGACTTTTGGTTTGGATGCCTCGTTAGGATTCCTTTATTTTAATCGAGCTAGCAATTCAGAGGACATGGATGATATGCTGAACAATGCGCCGTTTTTTTTCGGAGGGAAACAAGGCACGATCGAAAGCACCTCGCTTGCGTGTCGCATTCTAGGCTTACTGGTTAGAAAACAATCGTTTACTAGTGCTGATAAAGCGTGGATCGAGGCAAAAAAAATGATTGACCAAGATATTCCCTTGATCCTCAAGGTCGATATGGCCTATTTGCCTTATTTACAATTGGAAGAAAGAGAGATCCACTTTGGAGGGCACGCAATTACCTTGGCAGGATACGAGGAGAATAAAGGAATGGCCCTTGTAGGAGAAGCCGATTTTGAGGGATTTCAGGAAGTCCCAATCGAAAGCTTGAAAAAAAGCAGGAATTCTACCTACGGTCCCAATTTCATGCGACCAAACAATGCTCAATTCTCGATGAGTTCCCGTCCAGATGGAAAACGACCGCCTTTTGCAGCAGGAGTAAAACTTGCAATCCAACAGGTTGTATCAAACATGCTTCGCCCTTCTTTGAACAATTTTGGAGTTCAAGGCTTGAAATTATTAGCCAGATCAATTCCCGAATGGAAAGATGCACTTAAAGGACAAGTAATAGACTCGAAGGGTAATTCGATTTCTATCGCACCATTAATGTTCGAATTCACACACGGATATATAGAGACATGGGGAACAGGAGGGGCTGCGTTCCGAAATCTTTACAAGGATTTTTTGATTGAGCTATTAAAATGCCCAGAGCTGAGAAAAGGAGCAGCAGCTTGGCAATCAAGCGACTTTGAAATCCTCCAAGAATGCATCTCGTTAACATCACTCTCTGCCAATAAATGGACAAGCATTGCCAAGCAAATGTTAATTGCTTCAAAGGAAAAGGGTGAAGATTGTCTTGATCATTTTAACTTTAACGAGATACAGGATCTTATCATTTCGATTGCAACGATCGAGGAAGAATTGTTTCATAAATTGTCGAAAATTAAGATTTAAGCGCAAAGAGGATAAGAATAATGATTAGAATTGTAATAGACGATTTTAAGCATATAGCAGGGTCAAACTGCCAATTATCAAGTTTAAGAAAAATATTGACATACAACGATATCGAACTTTCAGAACCAATGCTTCTAGGAATGTCGTCGGGATTGGGATTTTTTTATTATTACATGAAAAGAATGCTTTTTCCGATGGTTTTAGGATTATCAGTGAAAAATACTGAAATGTTCGAGCGCGTCATGACCCGCTTGGGTGGATCTATTCGAGTCACCGAGACTACATCTTTAAAAATTGCCCACGAAAATCTGATTCATGTACTTGAGAAAGGACAACCGGCAATCACATTTGTTGACTTTGCCTACTTGCCTTTTTTCTTTGCGGAGGGCACTCCAATTCCAAACGAAGGTGCAGGGCATTATGGTGCCCATACATTCGTTACTTATGGTATTGACGAGGAAAAGGACGAGGTATATATTTCAGATAGATATGCCCATCCTCATTTCATGAAATATAGCGAACTAAAGGAAGCGAGGGGGAGCAAGTTTGCACCCTTCCCCGCAAAAAATAAAATAGTTGAATTAGAATTACCAAAAAAAATAAGTGATTTGAATAGAGCCATTCCCGAAGGAATTAAGGAAAATATCAATTTCATGTATAATCCTCCCATGAGCAACATGGGTTTATCAGGATTTCAGAAATGGAGGAAAATGCTTCCCACATGGGCCACCGATTTTGACGATAATAGTTTATTGTTCGGACTCACGAGCGTGTTCATCTACATAGAAACTGGTGGAACGGGTGGCGCAATGTTCAGGATATTATATCGAGATTTTTTAAAAGAAGCGGGCGAAATGTTGAATAACAATGGTTTAAAAACAGCAGCGGAAAAGTTTGATGAAGTAACGCGAGTAATAAGGGATCTTGAATGTACATTATTACCAGACGGTCTAGAAAACTTAGGAAAAATGCGAAAATTATTTTTAAAAAGTAATGAAATCACGGAAAAAGGAGAGAAAGACTATCAAAAACAATTGAGAAAGATAAACGAACAAATGGAAACCATAATGGTTGGTGCTTTAGACGAAATTAGAGAATGGAAAAAATTAATACCTGAGATTGATAATTATATTAAAGACTGGGCAGATTTAGAGACAAAAGCCTGGGAAATGGTTAAATCATCAATTTAAAGCAAGATCGTGAATATGATGCCAATTGATTTCGTAAAAGAGTTGAATATAGACTCCCTCCGGGAAAGTTTTTTAAAATACGCTAGGAAAATCTTTGAATCGTTACCAAAAATAGAAGAACCTCGGATTTTAGATGTGGGGTGTGGTTCGGGAGCTGTTTCACTCGAACTTGCGAGATTAACAAAAGGCAGGATTACGAGTATTGATGTAGATCAATTGGTTTTGGAAAAATTTCTCTCAAAATTAGTGGAAACAGAATTTTCAAATCGCATTAACATCTTCAATCGTTCAATTTACAACACCGATTTTCAAGCAGAGAGTTTCGATATTGTATGGGAAGAAGGCATGTTGCACCTTGTAAATGCCAAAAATGCTCTCAAAGAGATTCAGAAAATCTTAAAAATTAATGGATTTTTCGTTGCTTTAGAAACTAAAGCGTGGTTTGAATCGAACTTGAAACGATTTTCTAATCACGGTTTTGATATTGTTGTAAAAATGGATTTACCAGATCAATGCTGGTTGGACGAATACTATCTGCCAATGGAAAGAAAGATTGAAAAGATAATATTAAATAACAAATTTTCAGAGGGGTTAAAAAAATTAAAACCTTTCGAAGATGAAATAAAAATGGTTAAAAAAAATCCTAAAAAGTTTGATTGTGTTTATTATGTATTCAAAAAGATTAAGGTGGAATAAGTAAATGGATGAAATTCGAGTAAAAGGTGCTAGAATCCATAACTTGAAAAATATAAATGTGAACATGCCCAAAAGAAAAACGATTCTCATAACGGGCGTCTCAGGATCTGGAAAATCGAGCTTGGCGTTTGATATTATTTTTGACGAAGGCATGAATAGATACCTTCAATCCATTGGTTTTCCCCCCAAGTTTGAGGACGACAAACCTTTTGATATCATAGAAGGGTTGAGTCCTACGGTAGCCGTTGAACAAAGAACAACCAGGGTTTTTAATCCAAGATCGACAGTTGGTACGAGGTCGGGCGTTTATAGCTTGATCAGAATGTTATATGCAACAGAGGGCATACTCATTTGTCCCATTTGCAAGATACCCGTAAATCAATCCAATCTAGAATGTGAATCTTGTGGAATGATCGTGGAGAGGAAGCAAATCAAGCATTTCTCGTTTAATGAGCCTTCTGGCATGTGCTTGAACTGTAAAGGGCGAGGATACGAGATGAACTTCACGGAAGAAGGTATTGTTAGGGATTTCAACCGAAATTTGATTGAGATTACTAAAGCGGGCTCTGGGTGTTTTGCTGACATGATCCGATTCGTAGAACAACTTCCAAATTTTTTCAATTTCGAAATTAACACACCCTATAAGGAGCTTCCGCAAGAAATCAAGGACTTATACCTGTACGGAAGCAAGGGTAAAAAATTCAAGTTTTATTGGGAGTCGAAGACGTTTCAAGGAGAACTGGAAAGAATTTTTGAAGGAGTCATCCCACACTTGAACCGAGCAATGATGGAAGGTAAAAGCGATTATAGAAGGAATAAAATCACCAAGGAATACATGTCAAAAAAGAAGTGCGAAGAGTGCGAAGGATATCGGATAAACGAGGAGGCAAGAGAGATAAAGATCGCCGGTAAGCATGTAGGGGAACTCGCAATGATGACTATCGAGGAATTAAAGAAATTTCTTGAAATTCTTGATATCAAGAATGAAATAAAGACTCCTCAAGGTAGTGCAATTCTTGACAACGCAAAGCGCGGTTTGGATCGTATGATACAAGTTGGCTTGTCGTACTTGCATCTCAATAGATCCTTACCAACGCTTAGTGGTGGGGAACTACAAAGACTCACACTCATGACGCATCTCGACGGCAGTCTCGATTCTCTCATTTATGTTCTCGACGAGCCCAGCATGAGTTTGCACGAAAAAGAAAAGGACTCCTTAATCGAAATTCTTCAACAATTAAAAGAATTAGGCAACACGGTCATCATTGTCGAGCATGACAAGCGCTTTATGGAACTTGCAGACGAAATTATTGAAATTGGACCTGGAGCAGGTATTGATGGAGGAACAATAGTTTATCAAGGGACATTAGAGGGAATAAAAAAGATTAAAGGATCTCATACGGGTCAATACCTATCTGGAAGCGTTTCCCTTTCAGAAAAAAGTAGTGCAAATCAAAAAATAATAAGCAATACAACGAACTTTTTAACGATAAAAAACGCATCTACGAATAATCTAAAAGACCTCACCGCCAGCATTCCTCTTGGATTTATGGTAGGAATTGCGGGAGTCTCTGGTTCGGGAAAAAGTTCTCTGATTTTAGACACCCTCGTTCCACTATTAAAACCATTATTCAAAAAAGGAGTAAAAAAATCGAGAAAAAAATCAGAAGAAGAAAACGGTGAAGAAGAAGAAAACGGTGAAGAATTACTGGAGTATTCTGGACGGGTGGAAGGTTGGGAATATTTAGACGGCGTGGTTATCGTCAACCAAAAACCAATTTCACGGGTTCGCACCTCGACGCCTTGTTCCTTCATAGGAATATGGGATAAGATAAGGAACTTATTTTCTAAGACTGTTGAGGCCAAGAAAAGAAAATTTTCATCAGGTCACTTCTCTTACAATTCCGAGAACGGTCGCTGTCCCGCTTGTAAAGGATTGGGTTATCAGGACCTGCAAGTATCGTTTCTTACGAGTTTTCAAATTCCATGCAAGGAATGCAAGGGATCAAAATACAAATCAGAGATATTAGAAATTAAATACAAGGGTTATACGATTGCGGATGTCTTGAACATGACTGTAAAAGAAGCGGCCGAATTGTTTTGCGATCAAGAAAGCGTGTCAAAAGTGCTCAAGGTTCTAAACGAAATCGGAATGGGATACATCGAGCTTGGCCAACCAGCACCCAGTTTAAGCGGCGGAGAAGCCCAGAGAGTGAAATTGGCAAAGGAATTGGGTAAAATGAGAAAAGGCAAGCTTCTTTACGTGTTAGACGAACCCACGGTGGGTTTATCTTTCTTTGACGCTGTAAAATTGGTGGAATTACTCGACAAACTCGTTCAAGAAGGTAACACCGTCATCATAATCGAACACGACCCTGAAATACTTTCTCATTGTGATTATATCCTAGAATTAGGTCCAGAAGGCGGACCTAAGGGTGGAACGATCATTGCTGAGGGAACGCCACAAGAAATCAAATCAAATAAAAATTCCATAACGGGACTATATCTAAAATAAATTTTGTTGATGAGTCTTGGTAATAAAAATTAAAGGCGCACGAGAACACAACCTAAAAAATATTAATATTGATATTGAAGACGGACTTACAGTAGTTACAGGAGTCTCCGGTTCGGGAAAAACATCATTAATATTTGATACCCTTTATAAAGAAGCTCACCGTCGTTTTTTAGAAGCATTCTCCGTTAATAAAGACGAGATGAAGCTTAATCCAGCAAAAGTAAATTCAATTTCAGGTATGGGAACCACGATTGCCCTCGGACAGAACCTATTGAACAGAAATCCTAATTCCACCCTCGCTTCGGCTACGGGCCTTATTCCACTTTTCAAGATCTTGTTTTCTAGGTTTGGAACTAGAAAATGCCACAAATGTGGTTCATTAATTTCAGTCTTAAAAGAAGAAGAAATAGTTTCTCGAATCGAAGATCTCAAGAATGATGAAAAACTTCAAATTTCTGCCATTCTTATGAAAAAAGCAAAAGGAAGCCATAGAACTTTACTTGCTCTTTTGGAAAAAGAATTTGGTTCAGAAGCGGTAATTATAGATTCACATCCCTTGGTTATGGATTTAGATCCAAATAAAGCTCACGATATTCAAGTAATTATCGGCAACATTGATAACACTACACAAATCGTCGAGATTAGGGCCCTTGTTAGAATGGCGTTAATGATGGGCTCAAGGGCTTTGGAGATTAAAGGAGATAATACATTATTAGTTATTTCTCTTATACAATCATGTGTGGAATGTGGGACATGGTTTGATAAGCTAGAGCCGTATTATTTTAACAAGAATTGCCCTCATTGTAAGGGAAAAGGATGCAATGAATGCAACAATTCAGGTTATCACCCGTTCGTTCAGGGGACCACATGGAAGGGTTTTTTATTTCAAGATATCTTGAAAATATCTGTAGGAGAACTTTCTTTCCTATTTTCAAAAGAATTTTCAGCCAATTCAAGATTATTAAAAGAAATAGAGAATAGAGTAAATATGTTAAAGTCAGTTGGTTTAGATTATTTGACTTTAGATAGAATCACGCCAACTCTTTCGAGAGGGGAGTCTCAGAGAGTTCGATTGGCAATGGCCTTACGAAGCAATTTATACGATGTAACGCATATACTTGACGAGCCTACCATTGGTCAACATCCTACCGATATTTCTCGATTGATGTCAATGATTTCCAACCTCCCTGGAAGGATTATTTATATAGAACATGATCGACAGGCTGCCATTCATGCCGATAATGCCATTGATATGGGTCCTGGAGCAGGATATAAGGGAGGAGAGGTTGTTTTTGCAGGAAAGATAGAGGATCTTTGGAAAGCAAATACACCAACAGGAAAATATTTTAGTTTAAGAGAGCATGTATTATGCCCAAAAAAGCGCGATCCACCTGTACAATTTATGACAATCAAGTCTGCTTACAAGCACAACCTTAAAAACATTGATGTGAGAATTCCGATCAATAGACTCACGGTAATTACAGGCGTTTCAGGATCGGGTAAAAGCACTTTAATCAAGGAAGTGCTTTATAATTCCTTAAAAAATAGAAAACCAAGCGGTTGTAAAAGCATAGAAGGACCTTTGTTGAAAGCTGTCTTGGTCAATCAAGAACCGATTGGAAAAAATCCGCGATCTAACCCTGCCACATACACAAAACTCTCAGATATTATACGGAAGTTGTATGCTAAGGAATCTGGATTGAAATCGACTTACTTTTCCTTTAATACGCCTAATGGTGCTTGCGATACTTGTAACGGAATGGGTGCACTTGAAATTAAAATGCGGTATTTATCTTCAGTGTGGATCGAATGTTCTGACTGCGAAGGCAAGCGATTTTCAGAGGAAGTTCTCTCGGAGAAAGTAAAATTTGGAGAAAAATATTACAACATTTCAGAATTTTACGATTTACCTATCTCTACCGTTTTAAGGTTGTTGAATGAGGAAACTCGCGTGACAGAAAAGGAACTCGCTCCCGCAAGGCAGATGCTAGAAGCAATGACCGAAATTGGTTTGCATTATCTCTCATTGGGACAACCATCACCTACTCTTTCGGGAGGAGAAGCGCAAAGATTAAAATTGTCAAAGTATCTCGGGAAGAGTACTATAAAAAATCAATTAATGATTTTGGATGAACCATCTACTGGTTTACATCCTCGAGATCTCTCAGGCTTGTTATCGGTCCTTGATAAATTGTTGAAAGCAGGAGCAACCATAGTTGTCGTTGAGCATAATTCGGATTTTATTAGGGCAGCAGATTGGGTCGTGGATCTTGGACCTAGATCGGGACCTGTAGGTGGAGAGGTCGTGTACGAGGGATCATACGACGGATTATCAAGGGTGAAGCATTCCTTAACTGCGAGTGCTTTAGGAGAAGAATATTTTTCAAAACCACATCCCAGTAAAAAAGGCAAAATTTTACCAAGAAAACTTGAAATTTCAATTCAAAAAGCTTCTATGCATAATTTAAAGAACATAAGTGTGAACATACCAAAAAATAAGTTCACTGTAGTTACAGGCGTTTCAGGTTCGGGAAAATCAAGCTTGATAGTCGATACTTTAGAAGCAGAAGCCCGTCGTAGGTACTTAGAAACATTATCAATGTACGAAAGACAGGGTTCCAAGGAAACTAACGAATCCCAAGTCGAGGAGATAATTGGACTTGGAGTTACTGCCTTAATTACTCCTGAAAAGTTGGTTCGTGGATGGATTTACAATATTCGTTATACTATCGGAAGGGTAACTGACATTATTTTGCATTTAGCAACAATTTTTTCACATGAAGGTAAACAGAAGTGTCCAAAATGTGGTGAATGGATGGAAAAAAAACAGACTTATTCTTGTAATAAATGTGATATATCACTTCCGATTCCAAAGCCTCGTCATTTTATCTCATCTAACTATTCCGCTGCGTGTTTAAAGTGCCACGGAGTAGGAACAATGCAGGTTCCAAATCATAGCAAACTCATAATTTCCCCCGAAAAGCCGATCTGTGGGGGGGCAATGCATTCCCTGGGTTTTTTCCCAAAAGGATACTTGTGCAAACCATATAATATGGGATACTATATTATACAAGCTCTTGCGGATCGATACGGATTTGATCAATTTCAAACACCATGGAAAGACTTAACAAACCGAGCTAAGAACGCTTTCTTGCATGGAGATGAGGAACCGTTGAAAGTGCAATTTGAAAACAAGAAGGGCCAAAAATCGGAGAAAATAATAAAATATATGGGTTTTTATAAACAATGGCTAAGAGATTGGGATGTAGGAGGAACATATACGGATACGATCCCGTGTGAAAAATGTCTTGGGACAAAACTTCGACCGCAGTATTTAGAAATTTCGTTTCTTAATCACAATATACACCAAATGTGCGAACTTACCTTAAGTAATTTGTACGAACTCTTAAAAAATCACGCCATAAATGACTTCAAACACGATTTTGTGAAAAACAGTTATAAAATTATACTTAGAAAATTAGAGTTTTTAAACAGAACGGGACTTGGTTATATTAATTTAAACAGAGTTGCGGAAAGCTTATCTGCCGGCGAAGCGCAGCGCGTGAAATTGGCAAGCCTCTTGGGAAGCGAGCTTTCCGCTCTCACGATAATAGTCGACGAACCCACGAGAGGATTACATCCAACCGAGCTTCAAGCATTGATTAAGGCCTTGTTAGACATACGGGACAAGGGGAATACAATCATTGCCATCGAGCATGATTTTTCGTTTATCAAAAGCGCAGATCACATTATAGAAATGGGACCAGGAGGAGGGGCAAAGGGTGGCTATATCGTTGCAATAGGGGCACCCTCAGAAATATCTAAGAAAAAAACTGCCACTTCTGATTGGTTAAGTGGTAAAAAAAGCTTTAATATTAATAAAACGCGTCGAAAACCAGAACGATGGTTGAAGATTTACGGAGCAAGAGCTAATAATTTAAAAGGAGACCTCGTTGAAATACCACTCGGTCTTATTACCGGAGTATGTGGCATATCAGGTTCAGGCAAAAGCACTTTATTAATTGATACACTAGCAAGGGCACTTGTACCAATAACACACACTACATCCGTTTCTCGAGAACCCACCAAACCAGGAGTACACGAAAAAATAGAGGGTTCTTTGGCGAATACCATTGTTGTTGATCAAAATAAGGCCAAATTGGGAAATCCAATTAAATTTCTGGATTTGGAACGGTATATTTTAAAGATCTTTGCCAATACGGAAGACGCAAAATTATTAGGTTTGGGTATTAAGGAACTCGCCCAAAAATGTTCATCATGTAAAGGACGAGGTTATTTAAAGACTGATTTAAGCTTTTTACCAGCAATGATAGAAGAATGCGAAACTTGTAAAGGATCTGGTTATTTGGCCGAAATTTCACAAATTCGCTATGAGGGATATTCATTGCCAGAAGTGAATAATTTTACATTTAACGAGGCTTATATTTTATTCCAAGGACACGACAACATAACTTCGAGATTAAAAATCGTTTTAGATGTTCAACTGGGATATTTAAAATTAAATCAACCTGGTAGGACGCTCTCGGGAGGCGAGGCTCAAAGGCTCAAGATAGTAAGAGAACTCGCAAAGAATTCGAATAAAAAAACATTATATATTCTTGACGAACCAACAATAGGGCAACATCTTGATGAAGTGTCTTCTTTAACTAAAATTCTTCAAAATCTGGTCAATAAAGGACACACGGTTATCGTTATCGAGCACCATCCTCACCTTTTGGCTTGTTGTGATTGGTTAATTGAATTAGGTCCAGGTGCTGGCCCCAATGGTGGTCACATTATTGCAAAAGGGACTCCCGAGACCATTGCCCAGGGGCCAACGCCAACGGCGAAATATATTAGAGAGGTGTTAGAGGAAAAAAAATGATTTGGATTCCATTACTACTTTCAGATCCCTCTCCTTGCTTGAGAGTGATGGTTCTTAAAAATTTACTAGATAGAGATGAAAAAGATTCGGAAGTAAAAGAATTATTAAATTTCAGGAACGAAGACCCTTTAATAATTAATCTTTTACAGTTACAAGCGTCAAATGGTGGCTGGGATACTTTCGGCTCGAAAATAATTTCTTCAGGAGATTCGATTTATACAACATCCTTGGCACTTCAGAGACTAGGATATTTAGGGTTTGGATCAGAAAATCCTTCTGTTCAAAAAGCAGCAGAATTTCTGTTCTCAAATCAGCAAAAAGATGGATCTTGGCCTATGCCCGGAAAGAAGCAGAGAGAAGACGAAGAATTAGGGTATCAAAAAATGCCTGTTCAAACTGCCATCCCTTTATTGGGTTTAGTAATGTGCGGCTACGCAAAAGATAAGCGAGCTGAAAAAGCGTTCAATTGGCTAAACGAGTTGCGCTTAGAAGACGGTGCCTGGCCCGTGGGTATTTCAGCTGGAAATTACGGCGGTATTGCGGGCTACAGAAGAATCTCACATTCGCGTTGGGGATGTCGTTCAAATACTTTAGCTGTTTTGAGTTGTTTGGCTTATCATCCTCAAAAACGAAAAAGTAATATCGCCAGGCAAGCGCTCGACTTGTTATTGGGAACAGATATGAAGCAACGATCAAGCCTAGGGTTTTTCGTGGCACGGATTCTTGGACTAGAAAGGTCGATTGGACGAATTACTTTCATGGCTCGATTTGATATTGCCCATTTATTGAATTTATGCTGGAGGATCGGAGCAAGTATTGACGACGAAAGAGTATCTGAATTTGTAGAATTCATTAAAGGCGAACAAGGGCCTTTTGGAATGTGGGATTACTCTTCCCAACCTAAAGCAACGCGGTGGATCACTTACGATTTGTTAAATTCGTTAAAACAAATTGATATTAACAAGGAGTGGTTTAGTCTTGAACCGAGAACACCCTTTCAATCTTATGATACGAGAAAAAGGATTTATTAGATAGATTCGTCAATGCTAAAAAAATCCTATAAATTCAAAAAAGTTAATTTCGCATCTCAATAAATTTT
This sequence comes from Promethearchaeota archaeon, assembly GCA_016930515.1. GTDB lineage: Archaea > Asgardarchaeota > Lokiarchaeia > Sigyniarchaeales > SOKP01 > FT1-020. The sequence goes on from JAFGGO010000114.1 coordinate 118,029, forward strand.
CCTGAAGTCATTAACCTACACGGTTTGAAGTAATTGATATCATTTTCAATGGAAAAATCACTTAATAACTCAGACCATTTTTCATAGTTATGTTTTCCAGGAATGAAGGGCCCTTGGGTACCAACACCGATTTTCATTACATTTTCAATAATGGAATAATTCAGAACAATTTTTTCCTCTAATAATTTACATCCCTCGTTCAATTGGATAGCTAGCATCAATTCAGGATCTAATAATCCAGATTTTTTTGTCTTGTCTATCAACGGTTTTCCGTTTTCTCGATATTCATAAAACCCTCTCCCTGTTTTTTTTCCATAATATCCTTTAGACACTAAATAAGTTAGTAATTTTCTGGGAGTAAAATCAACTGAGACTCTTTTCTCAAAACTTTTCAATGATTTATACGCAGTGTCTAATCCTAAATAGTCGCATAATTCAAATGGTCCGACATTCGTGATATCTCGCGTATCAGCGTCTAATTGTTCGATTGGAATTCCCTTTTCTACCGCTTTATCAGCTATTAATGTAAAATATAAGGTTCCTGGTATTAACAGGCGATTTGCTATGAAACCAGGTGTATCCTTTTCAAGTGGAGCAACATACATCGAACCTTTTTGAGCGGGTATAGTCCTGCAAAAATTCAATATCTTATGAAATGCTTCATCACTAGTTTTTTTTCCTTTCATTATTTCGATACAACTTCGAGTAAAAGGAGGTAAAAAATAATGCGTACCAATAGTGTTTTCTGGTTTTCCAGAGGCTTCTCCTAACTCAGTTATTGTAAATGTAGAAGTATTAGAGGCAATTATAGTTTCCTTAGAGATCCGATCCCCAATATTTCTAAGAAGGTTTGTTTTTAGTTCAATATCTTCAGGAATCGCCTCAGTTATCAAATCTGATTCAAAAATAGGATCCTTCAATTGTTCGGATAAAATTAATTTATTAAAAATTCGTTTTGCCTCTCCATTTTGACGGAAAAAATTATTTGTTGCTAATTTTTCAATATAAGTTTTTAGTCTTTCTTTGGCATTTAATAAAGCTTTTTTTGATATATCTACAAGATATACATTATCTACTTTAGAGAGCATGAATACTTGAGCGATTCCAATGCCCATTGGCCCCGCACCAATAACCGAAATATTTTTGAAGTAATTATCTGTCATTGTAGTCCCTCATTCTATTCAAAAGTTATTCAATAATAGTTTTATATTTTAAAGAAATATTCTGTTTTAATTATTTTTCATTTCTCAGAGAATATTAAGGTTAAAATGAAGAGAGATAAATAAAAATATTTTTATTTAAGGAGTCAAATTGACAAAAAGAACAAAGCAATACAGCTTATTTTGGATCCTTGACTAAATCCTTAATCTTATCGATTGTTGTAGGATCTTCTATCGTGCTTAAGTCTCCAGGATCTCTTCCTTCTGCCACGCTTTTAATAGCTCTTCTGATAATTTTTCCTGATCTCGTTTTTGGAAGCGCTTGTAGAAAATAGATTTCTTTCGGAGAGGCCACAGGTCCTATCTTATCGCGAATGAGTTGCTTGATCTCATTTTTAAGCAACTCTGAACCTTCAAACCCCTCCTTCAATACAATCATGACAATGGGTACCTCGCCTTTAATCTCGTCTTCAATACCAATACAGCTCACTTCTGCGACTTTTGGGTGAGAAGAAATCATTGCTTCCATCTCTCCTGTACCTAATCGATGTCCAGCAACTTTCATCACCTCGTCAGCTCTTCCTAACACAAAGAAATATCCATCTTCGTCTTCAATAGCGTAATCACCTGTTGAAAAGTAGTTTTTGCCGGGAAATGCTTGATAATAGGATTCTATATAACGTTCGTCGTCCTTGTATAATGTAAGTAATACTCCTGGTGGAGTTGGTGGTTTTGCAACTAAATATCCCTTTATTCCTTTTTGGACTTCAATCCCGTCTGAATCCACGATAAGCAGATTCCACCCCCAAGCAGGCTTTGTAGGACTTCCAGGTTTTATTCTCAAGGGGGCCACTCCAAAAGGATTAGCAATAATTGGCCATCCCGTTTCTGTTTGCCAATAATTATCTAATATGGCAATTTTTTGACCCAAAACATTTTGCATCCATTGGTAAGTGGGTTTATCCAAAGGTTCGCCTGCCAAATAGATGGCGCGAAGGGAACTCAAATCGGATTCTTTAATGTATTTATCATCAAATTTTCGCAGGATCCTGAACGCCGTAGGAGCAGAAAAAACGGTATTAACCTTGTATCTTTCAATTATCTTGAACCAAGCGCTTGGATCTGGGTAAACAGGAGTACCTTCGTAAATAATAGAAGTGCATCCCTTAAATAAGGGAGCATATATGATGTAGGAATGTCCAACCACCCACCCTATATCAGAAGTTGCGAAATAAACATCTTGCGTGTCCGTATTATATATGGATTTCATAGAATGATATAATGCGACTAAATGGCCGCCCGTATCCCGGACAACACCCTTAGGTTTCCCCGTCGTCCCACTTGTATATAATATATAAGAAGGATCCGTGCTTTTCATCTTTTCAGGTTCAACCACGATGTTATTGGGCTTTTTTTCTATTAAATCGTTCCAGTACATATCTCTTCCTTCCACCATTGTATGTGGGATTAATTGTCGGTTGACGACAATAGCATGAGGGACGCTGTATTTTGTTGTTTTAAGAGCCTCATCCACGATTGTTTTCAAGTCAACAGTTTTTCCTCCTCTCAAGCCACCATCCGCGCATATCAAGACTTTCGGTTCAGAATCGTCGATTCTAACAGCCAAAGAGTTGACTGAGAATCCGGCGAATACAACAGAGTGGATGGCACCGATCCTCGCACAAGCTAGCATTGCGATCGCCGCTTCAAGCACCATGGGAAGATAAATAACGATTCGATCCCCTTTTACGACACCAAGATCTTTTAATACAGAGGCGCATTTATTTACCATGACTAAAAGATTTTCATATGAAAGAATCTCCTCGTCGCCCGATTCCGAATACCAAATATAGGCAGGTTTTTCTGGAAATTTTTGAGCCCATCTATCTACGGCATTGTAACAAGTATTTGTCACTCCTCCGAGAAACCATTTATAAAAAGGAGCATTTGAATCGTCTAATACTTGATCCCATTTTTTATACCAATGGATAGATTCGGCAATATCGCCCCAAAATCTTTCAGGATCATTTAATGATAACACATATTGCTTTTCATATTGCTTCAAATTCTCTTCATAACTCATTATAATACCCAAAAATC
>JAFGGO010000115.1 GCA_016930515.1 Promethearchaeota archaeon
AATTTATCTTTTTGAATTGATATCTTGCGAGAAATTTTTTCCTCTAAATCATGGAATTTGAGAAATCGATATAAAGATTTCAAATCGGCGCACCAAATAAGATTTTCGTAGAAAAATGTGTTTCCATCGATATCAATTAATTTGCTTTCAGAAGGAATTATCTGGTGTATTTTTGTATTATATAAAATTGATCCTCCCCAGTCAATGATTTTTTGCACGACAGTTTCAGGAATTTTGCCTGTGCCCCCCTTTGGATAAAAATAATCAAGGAAAGTGTGAAAATATCATAGGGCAAAAAAAGTAGGCGTGCTCTTAAAGAAATGTTGTGTCATGATATTCACAAGGGATTGATTCGAAGTCATTTTTTTCAGAGTATCTTCAACTGGTTCCTTCCTTCGATTTATCCGACGAATAGCAAGAAGGAACTTGCCAAGATACGGAAGAAGTTTCTTAACAAGGTACCCTATATCCTTTTTCATGTCTCTAAAAAGCGGATTATCTATCTCGTTTAGAATGGCCATGTCTTTCAAGATTTTTTCGATTAATAAGAAAATTGCGGCAATCTCCTTTTTATTATCGGGATATAGCTTTTTTAATAGGGACTGATAATCATGCGTGCTTTCGTTTGATGTGAAATGTAAAATTTCATTTTCAATACCAATCGATACTGGACTTTTAAGCAGTTCAAGTGAAATTCCAAGGTCATTTAAAAAGGGTCGTACAGCTCCTGAATTTTCAATTGACCTAGGGCCCGTATCAAAAACAAAACCATCTTTTTGGATTGAATTTAGCAAGCCACCACAAGTCTCGTTCTTTTCAATTAAAAGAACATCATGTCCCGCCCTTGATAAATAGGCCGCAGCGGTTAATCCTGCCATCCCTGCTCCTACAATGATAACCTTATGGCTTGTAGTAGTCATGTTAATCCGCTTAATTTTATACTTAAATCCCAGATCTCTTCTGCAACTTCTCGATCCAAGGCAGGAGGGGCGGGTTCCTCTTCGCATGTAAGGTTAAAAAATTTACCACTCACATTCTCAATTTCGTTCGAAACTCCAAGATAATATAAAGATTTAGCGGATATCTCTAGTGGTCTATAAGAGGGTTCGATAAAAATTCTCTCGAATAATCCCGCTTTACCTTCTCCCATGCGGGTTTTTACATTACCAGGATGCATTGCATTAATCGTCACGCCACTATTTTGGAAGTAATCGCTAAATTTGAGCATTGTCAGAAGTTGGGCGGTTTTTGCCGAACCATAGCTTTTAAGTCCCGAATACCGGCGCTTGTCCCAGTTAAGATCATCTAATTTCAAACCAAGAATAGCAAAACGGTGGCCTTCAGAATTTACTAATATAATCCTGCATTTTTGTTGGGCTTTAAGTTTATCCTTTAAAATGTAATTTAGTATGAAGGAACCAAGATGATCAACTTGAAAAACCATCTCAAGATCATCTTCAGAGACCGTTTTCTCTGTTAAATGAACTCCTGCGTTATGAATGAACACATCAATATTCAGATCGGAATTTGCGAGTTCTTCGCCAACCTTCTTCACCTCGGAAATGTGTGCAAAATCTGCAAGCCTGAAATCACATTCTACGCCAAAATCATGCTTAATTTCTTCACACAGATTAAGCGTTTTTTCTTGGTTTCGATTAATCACTAATAAATTAGCTCCGTGTGAAGCATATTCACGTGCAGTTGCATATCCGATTCCAGATGTAGCGCCAGTTATTGCCACCAAACGGTCCTTAAAATCATCTTGACATTCCAACGGCTCTGCTTTACTATTGCGAAGCATTGCCATGATATTTGATACCCTGTATTGTTTTAAGTATTTATTCAAGTAATTCACCCGAACATTTTCCTCATGAATTTTCGATATCCTTTAGCTACAAATGGAATGTTATCGAAAATATCGCCCCAGAGATCATAATAATCCCTTTGATCTATGATTTTTCCTTTATCGTTTAATTTCAGGCGACTTGCCCCGAATACCTTCGAATTACGAGTTTTCTTAAAACTTAACCCCATCTCCCATTCAAAAAAAATAATGTTCCCTTCAAAAAGAAAATTGAGTATTTTCATGCTTAAATCTTTAGATCGCTTAACTAATCGTACAGTCATGGCTTTAAATTCTTTTATACCTCGAATTTCTTGAATAGAATCGTGGAAATGTATATTATCGTCATAATATGGGAGGATATGCGACCAATCAGGTTTACCTTCGGTATTGTAAATATTAGTCCATAATTCGATAAACTGGTCCTTACTTTCAATTTTAAAGCTCATAAAAATTTCTCCAAGTTTAATATTTTACTTTTAATCTTTAATATGGATAATAATGCGATATAAAAATTCATATTATTAGAGAAGGATTGTTTTGAATTAATATAAACCTATATTAATTTCTTCTTCAAGGACATTTATTAAGTTTTTTATTAGATCCCCTGTTTAAAATTAGCTTCAATTCTTTTATAACCACATAAAAATTAACTTTATTCGAATAATATTCAATGCGAAACAAATCTTTTCTTTCTGATAATGCAAGGAACTAGATAGAATGATTTTTTTTTATTTTTTTTTCCATTTAATATTTAATAAACCGAAAAATCCATTGGAAATGCTTCATTCCTAGACCTAGTTATTGCAAGAC
>JAFGGO010000116.1 GCA_016930515.1 Promethearchaeota archaeon
ATAGATAAAGCAAAATCTAAATTAAAAGTTCAATTATCATAGCGGTTATATATTATTATTTCTAGATGAAATTAGCAGAGGACAGCGAGGTACTTGTTTGCTTTAAAAATCAAAACTCATTCAATAGATGGATTGAAAAAGTCGAAAGAGATGTTTTAAAGTACGAAGACAAGGAAGAATTTCTCGTAAACATGCTCAAGTGTTTTGAAAAAATCCATTGGATACGGATCATCGCCGAAGAGACCCTCTCTTTTAAAATTGAGTTACTAGGGGAAGAATCCAAAATAAATTTCGAATACATGTTCAAATGTTTCTTAAAATATGCTAAAATTACAGAAAGTCATGGGGAATTTATGTTAAATAAAATTATTTAGTATTAAAATATATCCTATCAATCAATAGAACATCATATCTTAAAATTCTATTCCAAATCGGGCATTAATACCCTGAGAGATGTAATAATGCTTGATCATTTTCATTTCCGTAATGAGATCAACTTTATCTATAACTTCTTGAGGTACTTGCTTACCACCTGTTATGATCAGTTCTACTCTTTTTGGTTTTAAATCGATAATTTCGAGCAAGTCTTTTACATCTACGATACCCATTTCGATAGCAACTCCAATCTCGTCCAGAATGACCACATCGTATTCTTCACTCGAGATTATCTCTTTAGCGTGCTTGATTGCCTTTTCACCCTCATAGAGATCAATGTCTCCTGGAGTTTTTACTAATTCAGGAGTACCAAACTGCCTGAGTTCGAAATTTGGATTTAATCCTATAGCCTTTACTTCTCCGTAGTTGCTATTTCCTTTTAAAAATTGGATCATGTAAACTTTGAAACTATGACCAGCTGCTCGAAAACCCTGTCCAATAGCCGCAGTTGTTTTCCCCTTGCCTCTTCCAAAATACCATTGAATCAAGCCTTGCTGTAATCTTTGTCGTGTAATATTTAAATCCCTTATTTTGATATTATGTATTGTTTTAATGAGAATTTTATAATGATTATTTTAAAATTTTAAATGCTTCTTCTTTTTGCGATTCAATATAGTTTTTAATTAGTTCAAGCGTATCTTGGATGTTCTTTTTATTGTTAAAAGTAAAAATTATTTGATTTAATTCTTCGCTAGGCAATTTTCGTAGTTTGGTAGCCATTTCGATCATCGCGGGTAATGCCCTCACGATGTTGTCAACAATTGAAATATCTGCCCATAGGGCTGTTCGGCTGATTGGGTTGAGATCGACAGTTATAACTCTTTTACCTAATTTTTTTAAAGCTTCCGTGCGGTCTCCGTCTTCTAGTGGAACAAAAACAGTATCAGCTATTTTAATTCCATTTGGATCTACTAATCTTCGATTACTTCGCAGTTCTTCTATCTCAACCATAGTAGATTCGTCCGTACCCAAGATATTGGTTGCCCCTGCTTTTTTTAAGGCGTTTGTTATAGCCTCAATTCTACCTTCTTTACGGTAAAAAAGGTTAATTTCAAGAGGAGCGGAGATTATTGTTGATAATTTTACGAGCTCCTCGGGAACTAAAGCAGCAACATTTCCATTCACGCTTATAATTGGATGATCTGAAACTAACAAAAGTGCTACGGCAGCTTTAATGGCTTCAAGGGCTGTTTTATTTGTCTTTTCTCCCAAAATATAATCAAAACATTCGCCACGACCATGGGCAATGAGGCCTGCTTCCGCGACGATTAGATTTTTCATTCCTTCTATAAGATCATGCCGATGTTTAAGGCTTTCGAATCGAGGATGGTCCTCGGGGACGTGACTGGGTTTATTTCCTTGCTTGCTCATTCTTGTCTCCACGAATCTTTATATCATAATAGGAAAAATGATCATATACATATTACTTTTACTAAGCTAAGATAATGCTTTTAAAAAAGACCGATAAATTCGCTATTTGGTTCAAGAAAATGTTTTAATATTTAAAGAATTTTATTATTTTTTTTGGTTGTAACATTCCATTTAACTCACTTTCCCACCCATAGTGTTTGAACCAAAGCATATAGTAATCCCGCAGGGATTTTAAAATTCCTTGCAAAGTAGGTTTTATTTCTTTTTGTTTTTATTTAGAGCTTCCATTTTTTCAACTAGCCTGTAACTATAGTTTTAATATATTTTGTGGCATGTAAAAAAAGGGATTGTTATTGAGTTTTTCGTAGTTACCCATCGATTGAGACGATAGATCATTATATATAAAATTATGAGTAAAGTAATTTTCTTCTAATAGCTTATAATCAAAAATTATTAATTTTCTTTCGAATTTCATTATTTGGTAAAAAAAAAGCCTGTAAATAAGATTAAACAATTTCTTTTTAGCAAAATATTTTATTCAAATAAGTTAAGAATGATCTTATGAGAAACGAAGGAATGAAAAAGGAGGACATCTTAAATTTCCTTGATAAAAAATTAGACGGCGATTACGCTTACGATATGGGATATATATTGGGTTCAATGTGTACGGAACCCCTCGATTTTGGAAAAGAAGTATATACAAAATACTTGCATAAAAATTTAGGAGACCCAGGGCTTTTCAAGGCAACAGCAGACTTAGAAAACGAATTAATAGCCGATATCGGAGAATTATTAAACGGAAAGAACATCATCGGAACTTTTACGACAGGTGGTTCTGAAGCAAACATAGTTGCCATGCGCCTTGCGAGAAAATCTCGTCCCGAGATCAAGGATCCTGAGATCGTGGTACCCGCTTCTGCACACATGTCCTTTGAAAAAGGAGCAGATCTAATGGGCGTAAAAGTTAGGAAAGCTAACTTGAAAGAAGATTTCGAATTAAACTTGGAACATTTCGAATCCCTAATTAATAAAAATACTTGCGGAATCGTAGGTATTGCCGGAACAACCTCGTTGGGATTGGTAGATCCTATTGTGAAGATGGCAAAAATCATAGATGATAAGGACATTTTTTTTCACGTTGACGCTGCGTTCGGCGGATTCGTTCTTCCCTTTTTAGAAAAGCTAGGTCACGAAATATTACCTTGGGACTTCCGTGTAAAACAGGTCTGTTCTATCACTTCGGATCCGCATAAAATGGGCCTTGGAATCATTCCTTCTGGCGGATTTTTCGTCAGAGATGCTTCAATACTCGAGCATGCTGGATTTGAAATACCCTATCTCGCAGGCGGAGGATTCAAGCACTTGCATATTGTAGGAACTAGACCTGGAGGTACGGTAATTGCGTTTTGGGCGATTATGAACTTCTTAGGAATAGAAGGATATAAAAAGATTGTAAAACAGTGCATGGATAACACATATTACTTAGCAAAACGTATTTCAGAGATAAAAGGAGTTAAATTAGCAGCAGATCCCGTGATGAACGTTTTGGGAATTACAACGGAAAGCGGGAGAAGCGTTTGCGAGATGGATAATGAGTTCCGTAAGAAGCATTGGATGCTTGGAAAATTCATGGATTTGAATCTCATACGCGTGGTTATCATGCCTCATGTTACAAGAGAACATCTTTCTGACTTCTGTGTCGATCTAGAAAATATCGTAAAGAATTTAAAATTGACATAAAAAAAAGGTCCTTGGTTAAAAAACACTCTAATTCTATTTTAATGTCTAAATTCTCCTAATTATCTTTATTAGGTTAATTTTAAATAAGTTTTTACATTAAAAACTGTTACATTTCAAACCAATAATTCAATGTTATAATTTATTATCTTATAATTATCAAACAAGATCTTTAAGGTAAATACTTAAACAAGAAATTAAATCATTAAATTTATCAAAAAGTTAGAAAAAATTAAATTATAGTGAAAAATCAGATGGGAGAAAATTTAGATTTAGACGACCTAAAAAGGCAGCTACGGGATCAATATAACAGGCGTAATCATGGTCTCACGATCGAATTAGCAAATAAAATACTCGAACAAGAGCCAGATTATTACGATGCCTTGGAATATAGGCTTGTCGCTACTTATGGATTAAAACAAGACGCTCCAGAGGCTGAAAAGGAACAATTAAGTCCAAGATATAAGGAGCTTGCCCTAGCAATGATAAAATACATGGAAGAAAAGGGCGATTTTACCAGAGATTCTCGCAAGCAATACACATATGTCGTAGCACGAAACAATTTAGGTTGGGAAGAAGTACTTCACGGTAAAACAGAAGAAGAGTGGGAAACGGGTTTGAAACACGTTGAAGTAGGATTGAAATACGACCAGCCGTCCTTTGCCTTGGATACAAAAATACGATTGCTTTTAAAATTAGAAAGAAATAGCGAGGCTTACGAAATAGCCCTTTCAATGCTAAGAAAAAACGAAAAGGAGAGAGACGTTCAGGACATAAAGTCAAACGCCGAATTCATCGAATGGGTTAAGAAGAAGCATCCCACTGATGTTTTAATCGTTGATAAGCACGAGGGCATGAACTTAAGAGATAAAGCTTTCCTGCAGGAGTTAGAATCACTTCTAAAAAAAACCTTAAAGGAGATTGAACCAGATAAAACGGGAAGGCAAGGATTTAGAACCGTTAATGATAGAATAACTTCTCTTTTCTTGCGCGATTCCTACAATTTAGAGTCAATTCCAGAGAGTATAGGAAATTTGGATCACTTAAAAGAACTAGAAATAACATATAACGGTAATTTAAGGACATTACCTGAAAATCTAGGAAATTTGAAAAATCTCGAAGCACTAACGATAAAGAATTGCTACCTACTTAATAATCTCCCAGAATCGCTTGGCAATTTAGAAAATCTGAGATGGTTTACGATAGATTACCTTAGAAGTGTGGAAACCTTACCAAACACGATTGGAAACCTGAAGAACCTTGAAACCCTCTATATTAATCAAATTGGATCTAATTCTCTTCCAGAATCCATGGAAAGATTGAAAAAATTGTCCACCCTCAAGATTAAGAATTGTTCTTTCGAAAGCTTACCAGAAGGAATATGTGAATTATCTTCTTTAACCAATTTGGAAATAAAACACTGCAATTCCCTTCGCACGCTCCCCAAAAACATTGCGAAGCTTAAATCGTTAGAGATCCTAATTCTCGAAAATCTTTCTGGCATAGATTCGCTACCCGAGAGTTTTGGCGAATTAGAAAAATTGAGCAAATTAGAGATGACGAAACTAAACGAGCTTCCCGTATTACCAGAATCTATTGGAGAATTACATTCGTTAGGGTTTTTAACCATTAATCGCTGTAGGGGCCTGAAAGATCTTCCTGAAAGCATCGGTAATCTCCCAAACCTTCGAGAATTTAGGCTAATAGAATGTAATGGTATTAGTACTATTCCAAACAATTTTTCAAAACTCCAAAAGCTTGAAACGATTGAAATTAATTCGCTTTCAGACGATTTTAAGGGATTCTCGGATAATTTTGGCAATTTAAAATCCCTTAATAAAGTTTCAATATCCAGTTGTAATGGTATCGAAAGCCTACCAGACACAATAGATAGTTTACATTACCTAAAAGATTTAGAGATTTCTTCTTGTCGCAAATTAAAAAACCTACCAAGAAGTATTGGTGGTATAACATCTCTTGTTAAGCTATCTCTATATGAATGTGATAATATTGAATTATTACCCGTTGAACTTACGGATCTTGCTTCCTTGGAAGAAATACGCCTTGATAATTGTCAAAAATTATGTAAATTACCTGATTCTTTTACCAAGCTCCAAAATCTACGTAGAATATACATCAACAAGTGCCCAAGCTTACAACTTATCCCTGACGAATTTGTGAATTTAAAATCAATAGAGGAAATAATTATTTTAAGATCGGGATTGAAAGCCCCGCCAGACAAGTTAAATTCTTTTAAGAACCTCAAAAAGCTAGAACTTTCGGGGAACATTTATTCTCCAGATAAAGACGAGAAGATGGAACTTATAAAAAAAAGGTGGAAAAAATACGAAAATCCCTGGAGGCGTTTTATCCTCTGGGGTTGGGACGAAAAAAATAATCCATCTTACATTATTCTTTATGGAAAGCACGATTTTATGGGGCTTGAAATTAATATTAATGACAAAGAAATTGAGGATTTTGCTCAACTGAAAGTGCAATCTCTTCCGGAAGGAAAACGATTAGATATTAAACCAGGGGTCTATAATGTGCTTCAAGACGATGTGAAGTACTCCTGCTACGCCGTTTTTCATGGTAAAAAAGGCCACTTACCTTCTTTCCAAGCTATAAAGGTCATTCAAAAAAGCCATTACGATTATAAGACGCGATCATATTCTTACGATGACCCTGAAATGTATTTCAAAAAAGATATTTCATATCATTGGGGATGGAAGACGGATAAAAAAAAAATGTACAAGGAATTTAATAACCTCAAGGAATCGAAAAAAATCGTGCTCCCATATTTCGCACTCCTTTCTTACAAGCAACTTGTAAATAAGATTCATGAGCAGAAGTTCCAAATCAAGGGTTTCAGGATTGCAAGCTCTCTAAACGAGATACTGCAATTACCCAAAGATAAAGCAGAATACATCGAAATTATTGTAAAAACAATAAACCACCAAAACATATACATAAGAAAAAAATACCTTTTCGAGCTGCTTTCAAAAGGACCTTCTAAAGATATATTGGCATCAATTATTAAAGTTGGTAGCTCAGAACTCATTTCTGGGATATTTTTAGAGTTAGCTAAGCTCCAAAACCCCATTTTATTAAACGAGGCCCAGAACATTATCGACGGCTCGATTGAATGGACAGATGAAAGTTTCGCTCGTGGTGTTAAGAGATGCGCAACAATATATGTTAATTCCCTTGATTCAGAAAAAGTAAAACAGAGATCTAATTGGATTCTTAAGAATCTCCCAAACGCGGATCTTCATTTGAAAAAATTGAGAGGGGAAGAAATTCCTCCAGAAAAGCGATTAACGGGAGCTACTTATCGTAAATACGCACAGCAAGGTTATTTGAATGACAATTATAAATATTACGATTACAATTCGAGAGATTATATATACGAAACTAATCGATACGATATAGGAGCATACTCCAACGGAATGATTTTAAATATAATCGAGTTTAAAAACACGATTCAAGAGGCAGAGATTTATCAGTTATCAAACATAATTGGCAAGATTGCTTATTATATTGATGCTCCTCGAATCGTTTATTATCTCAAGGGAAGCAAGAAAACCAAGGCTCTACGCTATTTCCAGAGTTACCTAAGGAGGATAATAAGTTCTATTGCAGATAAAGACGAATTAAAATTCATGGAAATAATGAAAGATTTTTTAACAAGCTTTAAACCCGAAGATTCTGTTAGCAAGTACGCTAATGATTTTTCCTCTAATACTCTCTTGAGATTTTTCATGTACCACGATTTTTCAGAAATTGGTCCAGATAGAAAAACAACGACTTGGGAGGAACGAGCGGAATATTATAGCGTGCCAAAAATGATGAGATTAACGGGGCGTCGAGAATTTAAAAAGGAGATCTGGGACAGGCACTTAGATGTTGTTTTGGAAATCGTTTTAAACGCTCAGATAGACTCTATTAAGAAAGCTTGCTATTATATCTTAAAAGAAACATCAAACCTTCAAGAATTTGTCGATAAAATGTCCTTTAAACAAATCATCCAACTGGCTCTTGCGTCCTACGAACCGTTAGCAGGAATGTTCCTAAAAATTTTAAACGAAAAGATGGAAAAAATAGAAACCTTCGATCCCGAATTGATGCTCGCATTAATTGGATCTTCTGACGATCAAATGCAACACCACGCCATGGATTTTTTCAACAGAACAAACGGATCTTTTGCACCAGAGACAGTCGCAGATTTTATCTTTTTAGACAACTTAGATCGTTGGTTTGAACTCTTTCAACAGAATTTAACGGCACTAAAGGGAGATAATTTTGCACAATTCCTTGAGAGCATTATCAATAAAATTCCAGAATTTATTGATAAAGAAATATCCATTTCACAGGAAACAAAAGATTTGTTATCAAATTCAACGCAGGAGATGGAATATTTATCGCCTTCGGTAAAAAAAGAGTTAATAACTGTTATAATTGAAGTTATTTCAAAACAAAGAAGTATTCCTGATTGGACTATGAACTTACTTGAGGAGTGTATTTTTTCTATACCATATGAGGATTTAGATCTTGCGTTAAAAGGAATTGATATTGATTCTTTCAAGGGCGCATTTACTCAGAAAAGGATAATCTTTGCAATACTAAAGGCGATAAAAAACAATCAATTACCTTCGAATCCTGATATCATTGATCTTTTAGATATTGGTACTGCTAAAATAATTAACACTTTTCTCACGATGGTGTCAAGGAACAAGGAAGAACTATCCAACCGTTTTTCGACTTTGCTTGTGATGTTCGAGTCGGAGGTTATATCGCTAAATCTTCACGCAGCCGATGTGTTTAATGAGTTGCCTCGTGAAAAACAAAAACGGTTGCATTCAATGGTAATTGATTCTCCAGTTCATAGAGCCTATGAGTTTGGCCTTAAGAAGCTAGAAAGCGTTTATGGGGATTTAATTCCTGACGACATGATAATTCAAATGCTAGAACACGGATCGAGCGAGGTAAAAGCCTATGTTTCCCGTAAAATTAACAATATAATCGAAAACTTAGGGAACGGCGATAAGAACCTTTTCATGTATTATCTTCACACCTTATTATTACTACCAAACAAGCATGCAAAAAGTAAAAATAAGATTTACAATGTGTTACCCAAGTTTGCGTTGAAATATCAAGATAAAATAAAGGAAATAGAACGAATGTTATTAGATATCGGCGGTTCTAATGTAATCGCCGATTCCGAGCGAGCGTTAGTGGCGCTTGCTAAAATAAAAAAGGAGGTACAAATAAATGCAAGTTAATTACAAGTACGCAAGTCCTTCAATGTGTCTTCAACAAGAAGACCAGACCATATTAGGGTTAAGTCCTGACCTATCGAGGGAAGAAAAAGTATCGTTTAGGGGAAAACTAAAACACCCCTTAATATTCAGAGACGCCATGTTAATGTTGCGCGAGATCGTCATATCAGATATGAGCCAAAAAAAGAAAGAAAGATTAGAGTTTTTTGCGTGGCTCGAAGACGAGATCGAAAGACGCGTTCTAAAGCACGAAAAATACTTACCCGGAGTAAGAGAAAGCTTGAGAGACGAAATGGAAGGTTTGCTTAAAGAATTAGCAGAAAAGGACGATTTATTAAAAAACCTTGCCAATGCGAGAGCCAATTTAAATAAGGAAATTTATGACACGGGCGCCTGGAAAGAATATAACAAGCTCGAAAGGAAGTTCTGGAATTTCATTCGAAACCGCGATAAAGACTTGTGGTTCGTACTAGATCCCGTGATTACGGTTCATCCAGACCAAGTATCTTTTGAAGCGTTTTCATTGGATGAGTCCACTTATGGATGCTTATCGGTTACGATGGACGAATTTATTTTAGTACAAGAACCCCAATTAGGAACGACGAATATCGATTTTTCTGCCAAGTTATCAAGAGAGATGGAACGGTTTAGAACTTACACGAATGTCGAGTTATCCGTAAATCCAGAAGGTTTTACTGTAGAAACGGGAGTAATGCCCGAATATGTGGAAAAAAAGATAGACTTGCCCGAAACATGGATAAAAGGATTTAACCAAGTATCAGCTGCTGCAAGTCTGGGAGGAGTTGATCTCGAACTATCTCCCGTTGACATGTATGACATTTGTTCGTTCTTACGAAGGCACAAGGCACGCAAAAGCCCTCGATACATGAAATGGATATTAGAACCCGGAAAACACGTGAAGATCGTTCTCGAACCATGGGGTTCGAAATTGGAATTAAAGGCGGTTTACAGCGGAGATAGAATACGGGAAGAAAAAGTATGGGGAAGACGGCGCTGGTTAGTAATGGAAAAGATAATACCTATCGCATCATCATTCAAGGTAAGACTTTTAGGATTTGGTATGCCTCAGTTTATCGTAGCAGACTTGGGCACGATGAAGATGACAATAGGTTTTACTTCCTGGTCTTCAAACGATTGGGTGAAGGGTACGGCATTTAATATTTTAGGGGGATACATAGGCGAGGGGAACTACGAAGACATATACACTTTGTTAAAAAAACGTCGCCTTTTGTCGTTAGAAGAGATCAACAAAGAGTTATCAGATTTCACGAAAAGTAAAAACAAATCGGGAGTAGGCATGGTACTTAAGCGTGGAGAGGCTTATTATGATCCAATCGTTGATGCCGTAAGATTTCGACAATTGTGCAATTCTCCCATTCCCAAAGAATTGTACGAAACTACCACGATGGAACTAAGCGTGCAAGAACATTTGGAAGAAGGAATGAAAGGCTTTACGTTGAAACAAACTCAAGAAAAAGATTTTATTGCCACGCACGCCTTGAAAAAAGGAAAGCGAAAGGAAAATCTTACCAAAACTGAAATGACAATCAATCAAGATGGGCAAATCACCAAAGTAAAATGTGATTGCAAGCAATTCAAAAAAGGGGCGAGAAACATTTCCGATCCGTGCGCTCACCTTCTTTCCTTGTATATTACCACATCGAAATTTTTAAACTTGGAATTAAAGCCAGATAGAGAATATACCATAAATGACATTTTGGAGATGTTATTATGACCGAAAACACAAAACAAGACTATAGAACGCTAATAAATCAAATGGGCAAGAAAGAATTTACTATCATGAAAATGCAGGAATACGGCTTTTGGCCAAAAGATCTGCCAACTCCTTACGAAAAGCAATTAAACGAAACGCCTGAACAGTATTCCAAGCGTAAAGCGCTCGTGGAGGATTATAAAAGCATTATAGAAAGAATTTCAAAATTATACAAGGAAAAGCAAGAAATTAACGATAAACTAAGAGATTTGCGAAAAAAATACGACGAAACTTGGGACATCGAAAGAATAAGAAAAGATATCGCCCAAACGATCATGAAAGAATCCATTGCTCGTCGCACAGAAAAAAAAAAGCAACGGGAACTCGAAAAACACGCGAAATCAGAAGCGTGGAAAAAGAAAAAAGCAGAACAAATCATTTTTATTGGAAAGGGTTATTCTTCCTTTTTATACGATAACGAGACGGACCAGCCAAAACTTGAGTTGCAAGGCTTACCTGTCATAAAATCTGATATAGACTTAGCTAATTTTTTGGAAATAGATTATAAAAAGCTTAGGTTTTTGTCCTATCATCGTGATGTCGTTACTGTAGACCATTATCACCGTTACACCATTCCAAAGAGAAAAGGGGGAATGAGAAACATTGCTGCTCCAAAACCCATTTTAAAATCAGTTCAAAGAAAGATATTGGAAGATATTTTAAACAAATTTTCTCTTTCCCAACAGGCTCATGGATTTATAAAGGAAAGATCTATCTTGAGTGGAGCGCTAGCACACAACATTCAACCCGCCCTGGTCATTAACATGGACATTGAGAATTTTTTTCCAACCATTTCTTTTGAACGAGTTCGGGGCATGTTTAAATCAGCGGGATATTCAGGATTCATTTCTTCGTTATTAGCAATGTTATGTACTTACTGCGAGCGCGTGTCAATAGAAGTAAAAAATAAAACAAGATTCATAGCAACTACAAAACGAATTTTACCTCAAGGTTCTCCTGCAAGCCCGATGATAACTAATATTATTTGCAGGAGGTTGGACCAAAGGTTGAACGGACTCGCAAGTAAATTTGGATTTACTTACACGAGATATGCAGACGATATGAGCTTCAGCATAAACGACGAGACTAATGTGAAAGTGGGAAGATTCTACGGATTAGTTTCAAAAATCGTGAAAGACGAGGGATTTGAAATTAATAAAGAGAAAACACGGTTTTTAAGGAAAAATAACAGGCAATCCATCACGGGAGTAGTTGTCAACAACGAGAAACTTGGAGTTAATCGAATGTGGATGAGACGGTTTAGGGCTGCGATTCACAACGCAAGCAAGTTAAGATCAAATGGAGATTTGCCAATTGAAGTAAAAAGGGAGCTTTCGGGCATGGCTTCGTGGGTTAGAAGCGTTAATCCCGAACGTTACAAGAAATTAATAGAGACCGCAATGGAGGTAATTAAATAACTCTCATTTCAGGAAAAGAGAATAATTATTTTCCTTGGCCTTCATGCCTCGGCGTTGCGTTGCGGTCGAAACTTGCCAAGCACACGACACCTGGACGAGCGCAACTCGCATCGCTGGTGTCCTAAATTTAAAACTGTAGGATCCATTTTAATAAATTTAGGACAAACTGCTTTGCTAAAGTGTTGCATCTAGTTATGAGAATTGATAGCAAGGAAATTATTCCTTCCTTTTCCAATATTTATTAAAAAAAAAAAAATTTATTATAAATCAATTCCTCATAATTATAATATTGGATTTCTTGGCCTTCACGCCTCGGCGTTGCGCCGCGGTCGAAACTTGCCAAGCACACGACACCTGGACGAGCGCAACTCGCATCGCTACGCTGATCGTGCGCATTGAAAATGGAGCCTACGGTTATGCGACGATCAGCGCGCTCTGCTGAAGTGTCACGTCCAGTTGTGAGAATCGTTAGCAAGAAATCCAAAATTCTCTATATCATTATAGACACAAGAAGATTTATTAACTATCAAATCCTCATAATTATAATATTGGATTTCTTGGCCTTCACGCCTCGGCGTTGCGCCGCGGTCGAAACTTGCCAAGCACACGACACCTGGGCGTGCGCAACTCGCGTCGCTACATATAGTGTCTGATTGAAAATGGAGCCTTCGGTGATCAGACACTATATGCGCTCTGCTGAAGTGTCACTCCCAACTGTGAGAAAGTTAGCAAGAAATCCATTAATTTTTTCTTTTTATTTAATAAAAATTAATTCAGTTTTATGAGATGTGCAAAATTGTTGTAAAAGACTTTCTGAAGCGTGCTTTTTTCTAAATTCAAACAGATAATCTTATTAATTTCAATATCGGGAGGATTTGCGGCGGGAGCGTCAGAACCGAAAATCACTCTGTCCTCACCCATTGCTTTTATGAGAGATAATATCCCAAACGGGATGGACACGCTCGTTTCGAAATAGACATTTGGAATGTTCGAATCGTGAGCAAAAAAACGGACTAAACTCACGCAATATTCCATCGAAAAAGCCGCATGACCAATAATTAATTTTAGCTCCTTATATTTTTTTGCAAGGGCGTGATAATCTTTAACGCGAGCTTGTTTTTGAAAGAAAAAGCCAGAACCAGAGTGAATGTATAATGGAACATCGTGTTCTACGCAAAATTCTGCTAATTGATAAAAATCGTGTGGTGCCTTGAGAAAATCGATATAAGGGTGCGTTTTAACACCTTTAAATCCATAATCGACGATATATTTTTCTAAAAAATCCCAATCATCTTCAGAAGCGATTTTTGGATTAAACCAGAAGAATCCATAAATGCGTTTTGGATACTCCTTAATGAGTGCCCTGACCTGCTCGTGGTCGTATTGTTGTTTTGGAACGAATTGATTCAATAATTCTTTAATATCGAGGATTTTTCCGCTTTGTTCGATGGCATTCATATTTGCGGCTTGATTCAAGGTAGTTACGGCAGCTTTCTCAATTCCGTGCTTATCCATTAATTGAATAAGGGACTCTTCTCTTGGTTTGAATCGCCCTGCGTGGTGCATGTGAGCGTCAAAGATTTTAAATTCATTAGCCATTTATTATCGTCTCGATGATTCAT
>JAFGGO010000117.1 GCA_016930515.1 Promethearchaeota archaeon
AGTTTATAAAATAATTAAAAAAAATGATAGAAATCTATAATAATAATAACGACAGAAATATACATATTTTTAAGATTTAAAAAATATCGTACCAATAAGGAAAAATCATGTCAGAAAAAATATCTTCTATCGATCGTTTAATCAACAATTGTGAAGATCACATCACAAGAGTTGAACAAGAGACTTATTCTACAGAACAAGCAACAAAAAGTCAAATTGAAGCCGAATTTTACCAAAAACTTCAAGATCTTAACGCGAGATTGCAAGTAGAAACACCTTTGTTGGCTGACGCAAGATCGAATTTTGAGCAATGGAAAAAAATTTTTATGGACAAAACGAAAATTGTAAATTCTTTAAAAAAACAATTAGCAAATATCGAAAAAAACAAGGTAAAAACCCTTAGATCGAGAATTAGATCAATTACAAGCGATAGGAGAAAAAAGATAAAAGACCTCGAAAAAAAGATTAAAGGATTACGCAAGCAAAAAACAAAAATACAGAAAGAAATGGACCAAGGCTTTTCTCAGTCTTAACCAAATTTTCTCTATTCTTGTGAGATAACTTCGACTTCAATCAGTTCTTTTTGTAGGTACATGTATCCTTTTATTTTCTTATCCTTTGCGTCCATAATAGTCCAAATCTGATTTTTTGTGGCTTTAAGCCCAAACTTGTCCAAATATTTCATGTTATCAAGGTCAGTTCCGCTTGGACGATTTCCTGAGGGATGGGAATGAAAAATACTGATGAGTCGTAAATCTTGGGAATGTGCTGCTTCTCGAAAAGCTTTTCCAAATCTTTCTTCATCACTTATCAAAAATGCAATGGGAGATTTATGATTAGATTCAATGCAATGAAATTCTTTAGCAATGTAATGATATTGAAATTCTCCAGGAACAGAAAGGGGAACTTCTTCAATCGTACCAAAGACAAATCCACACGCCTCGTTAGGGGTGGCGTTGTTTACGCAATCTTTTATTTTTTCTAAAAGTCCGTATTTTAAATATATTATCACATCTTTTTCCTTTCTCATTGATAAAACACCATTGTTATATTAACGTCAAAGCAGCGTTCAATGCTGCCAAGCGCGCTTTTTCAGGACTATCTCCAAGCCCCATTATGAGGACGTCTCCCTTACTCAGCGAAATATTGGATAATTCTTTTTTAAAATAGTCTTGAATTGGTTTTCCCACATCAAATTGCTCCATATTTGAATCTGCGGGAGATCGTGTTGGAAAGGTAAATTTAATGCCATCATATACGAGACATGTTGCTCCAGAACCATTAATCTTGATAGCGGCATCCCTTTGAGCGATTCCATTAGTTAGATTACGGGACCCATTCTTTACGAGACAAATATATGCGTCTACATCTTTCGATTCAATGATAATATCCTTAAATTGGGAAAGATCTCCCTTTTTGAGAACAGGAATTGCATTCTTAATTTTACTCAAGAAATTTTCTCCTTTTTTTGTGAGCACATGTCCTTTTTTTTGGTTCCTGTTAGATAATACAGTAATGAATTGGATCTTCTTATTCAATTTAGTAATTAACGACTTTACAGTTCCGGACCCGACGAGTAATTCTTCCTTGAGCCGATATCTACCGATTCCTTCTTCTTCTCCAAGTTCTCCAAAAAGATAGAGGGCTAAAATGATATGGATGTAATCAAAGGAGGGTTTAATGGTAGAGCTATCGAATAATTCATGTAATTCTTCAAACTTCATGTACATGCATAAGAAGTTACCTAAGATTAAAAACATGTATAATAGCAAAAAATTTAGAAATTTGAATTCCTTTGAATAAGTAAAACGACAAAAATCCGAAAAGTTAATTTTGAATAAAGATTTAAATTGGTGAGAAACTGTATTTAACATATAAAATAAAGTTAGCAGTTGTTTTTTTAGGTAGGTAGTGAATCTATAATGGGACAACATAGAGGGAGTAAAGTACATCATTTAGTCTTATTCAATCAAAAAGAAGAAGTTGTAAGGAAGGAAGAAAAAAAGCCAAACCTAATTTTTGAAAGCGTTGAGAAAGAAGATAATATAAAGGTGATTTACGAATTAAAGCCTGTGGGAAGTTATTATCGATATTCTCTAATGATAATAAATTCCAATATAACTCCCATAACTGACATCAAAATTAACATAACTTTTCCCGAATTCATGCAATTATATCGTTGTTCTCCTTCTAATCTCGTTCCAGATACATCTATTGACGATCAAAACGCATGTAAGATTTTTTTAGAACAACTTGCTGGTAATGCTCACACTCAAGCGAACTTATATCTCACACCCTCATCCTTGAGCAATAAAGGCGTGATAAAAACTTTCGTGACTTTCGTAAATAGCAACGATTTTGTAAGGGTTCTTAATTCTGAACCACTTGAAATATCGATTCCCGATTTAACACTTGAACCCCAAATCATTCCAAGCGTGAAGATTAACGAGATTTACCAAGACACTTCTTACAAGAGAGCACTCGTTAGTTTAGGAATAAAGATTGAAAATAAAGTTGATTATAGTAATGTATTGAATCACCTCGAGATGGTGTTAAAATTCAATAAATTACAACTTATCACTCGCGATATGGTCAACAAGGTATTGTGGTTTTATGGAAGGGCGTGGAATAAGGAAAAATTCGAATCCGCTGAAAAATTCAATATATTAGTTGTTTGTCAAATTGTGTCTGATAAGATGGAATTCTTAATATGCTGTAAAAATCCTTCCCATTTAGTTGGCGTATCAACTCTAATAATAAAAGAAACCAAGGAAAGATTGTTGCGTTCTAATATTATTTCGTCTAAAACGCAAGTAATAAGATTGGATTGTAAAAATTGCGGTGTAGCCCTTCCATCTTTCCCTAAAAAAGACGAAGAAATCGCTTGTAAGTCCTGTAAAGTCAAACAAAAGATCTGGTAACTAACGAGGTTATTTTATTCGATGAGAGCATTACCTATGAATTACCCTCGATTCGTCAATAAAAAAATATGATTTTTATTGAGTATTACTTTTTAGCACCTATACATGAAATGGAAAGATTTGTTACAAGGGAAAAATAAGAACATACTAATTATCCTATTGATGTTACTATCTTTTTTCATTTTATTACCCTCCTTTATAAAATTTATAAGCATTCAGATGGCTCCGTACTCTGATAACGAGGTCGTAATAACCACCACTTGTTATGCTAGCGAAGGGCTCGAGGGTGAAACGATGCTTGTTGCGAGTGATTTATTTCAACCATCTCCTAAATTTTCTGACTCTAAATATCCTGCCATCGTAGCTTGTCACGGCAACTACAAGAACATGGGGAGGGAGTCTATGAACCAGTGGTGCGTCGAACTTGCGAAGCGTGGGTTTGTTGTGCTATCGATTGATTTACCAAGGCATTGGTTGCCGATTGATGGAATTGATACCATTCCTCGGAGCGATTTAGAACCCAAGATCGTAAAAAATGCAATAAATCACTTGAAAGGAATGAGTTTCGTGAATGGATCTGCAATAGGAGTCATGGGAATCGGAAGCGGAGCCACAACATCACTATTGTCAGCTGGAACGCTGTCAGAAGTCGTGAAGGCAACTATCTCTATGAACGGGGTAGCTAATTTCACTCAATGGTTAATAGAGGGTATTTTTCCCTCGAATTGTATAAATTTTACTATCAACGAAAACTTGATAATGCTTCACGATGTCAACGGAATTGAAATCACCCGCGAAATGATTCAGGAAGTATTAGAAATGGACCATTTTTTCAACGGAAACAATAATTATTTCCAAGATTTGTTCGTTGAAGGTACAACAAGCCTTAATAGGAGCTTCTTGGATAAATTTGACGCTGTTAATTACTTATCAGATGTAAATAACAATTCGGTCTTATTAATTGAATCTTCTCAAGATTTGACCTATTATCCAACTAATCAATCTAGAGAAGCTTACGATGCAATTAGCTTTGCAGGTAAATTTTCAAGCCATTTGAGCTTAAAGGACGACCATTTTTTACAAAAGGACTTAGAACATTCTGCATACTATTGTGTAATTAATTATTTCGAAGAAAAGCTCAAGGGAATAGATCTAGGAACAGAATGGCCAAACGATGCTCAAAAATATTCTCAAAAACGAGATATTACCTTAATATTTGCTAAAAACTCCCTTAGCACCTTGTTTTTAGAATGTATTATCGTATTTTTTGTTTCATTATTACCGCTCTTCATAATCGTTTCCATTTTAATATATAACAAAAATATTAGCACTAAACGGGTTCAAATTGTTAAAAAGGAAGAGATTGATGAAGAAAAGAATAATTTCCCCATTGAGGGCTTGTTAGGAGGGAAAGGATCATATCTAAAAACGATTGGATTGCTTTTAACGCTTTATAGTATCTCTTTTTTAACCATCTTAGGAGTGAATTATGGGATCGCATCGGATTTAATCGTTGGGACCATGTGTGCAATATATTACTTGGTATTTTTCCTTACATTATATTTCATCCCTGATAAAGCAGAGATTAGCTTATGGAATAAAAATGGATTTTATGAATCAAACAAAATAGCAAGAGAAGGAAACACGAGTGGAAAAAAAATGATAGCAATTATTTTGTTGATATTACTTTTTGTTTCAATCACTTCCTTGATTGGTGCAAGTATAATAAGTTCGATAAAATGGCAAGGAAACCCATTAGAACTTATATTTACTTCAATTTTATTGATTGGATGCATTTTCATTGCTAGCATTTTCATAATTCTCATTTTCTTTTGGAAAAAACAGAGGGTTGAAGATGATCAACAATCTTCATTCTGGAACACATTCGGGTTGGATAAATATAATTTAATTCGGAGTTTTACTTTTGGGAGCGTGATATACCTAAGTCTATTGCTTCAATGGAACCTTTGGTCGTATTTTTTAAAATTTCCGTTTAGAATATCCCCTCAATCGATTTATTTCGTATTCGTTCTCATTTCGGTTGCGTTATATTTTGGCTCGATTGAAATAATCGTTAAAGTGTTAAAAGAAAGCTATCTTAAGCCTCTTTTAGAAAGAAAGTTCCTTACCAAAAATAGGGCTAAACAAATTATTGTACCTATCTTGGAATTTTTGTCCTTCTTGTTAGGCTTGGCGATTCAGTTACTTGTCGTATCGATCGCATTTAGTTTCCTGTTGAATCAAATTTTATTCGAAAGAGTGTTTGGAGTTGCAATCGCTACTTTTATTTTAACCTATATTAGTAGCTATATAGTAAAACTTGTGAGTGTCGAGAAACGCGTGCTTGGCATCCCAATATTCGTGCCCATAATAATATTTTCCGTTATTGGATTTTTATTCCATATATAAAAATTGAGATATTTCAAGATAGGAAAAATATCTTTTGATTGAAAAGGAAAAAGTCTTGAAGAAGAATTTATAAATATTCTCTGGTTATTTGTTATTTAATTAATATTTTCGGTGGTTTTGATCAAAAAAAAAGCTCTTTTTATAATTATCATACTCATTGCAGCGGGAGTAGCAGGAGTTCTAATATATTTCATATTTTTTAATACTCAAGCACCTCCTAGTGAAAATCCATGTTGGTATGCAAGTCCAATTAGAATCAACGAAGTCTTGTATAATCCTCAAGAAGATGTTAATGGTGATTTATCGACGAATCAAACAGATGAATTTATAGAGATCGTTTGTATGAACGCTACTTTTGACTTTCGTGGGTGTGAATTGTACGAAAATTTCCAATTAATTCATTCTTTTCCGGAAGGTTCGATAGTCCCCGCTGGCGGAGCAATCGTTGTTTTTGGAGGGGGAAATCCTTTAGAATTTAAGGGAGTCTTTGGAGGTGCCGTTGTTCAAGTAGCAAATGGCATTTGGAATAAAGATGACCATCTAAGCGATCTTGGGGCAAACATTATATTAAAGAAGGATGGCTCTATAATAGACAATGTTTCTTATAATGGTCAGGAAATAAATCAATCTCTTACTCGAACTACTACTGCTTGCGGTGAATTTAAACCTCATAGTGAGGTTTCAGGATTCAATTATACACCAGGATCCGATATCAACGGAAATGCTTTTCAATTGGGCTTCGTCATTAACGAGGTTCTATACAATCCAGACGCAGATATCAACGGTGATGGAATATTTGCAGATGCAAACGAATGGGAAGACGAGTTTGTGGAATTCGTGAACAATTTTGCTGAAGAATTCGACCTTACGGGATGTGAATTGTACGATAAAGATGGAATGATTCATAATTTTTCTACAGGTCCAATAATACTAGCGGGAGGGGCACTTGTCCTTTTCGGTGGCGGAAATCTTGACGATTACGCGAATTATTTTGGAGGCGCCACGGTTTTAAACGCCTCAGGTTACTGGAGACTTGCTAATGGTGGAGACAAGGTAACGCTCATGAAAAACGGATTCATAATTGCAACCTTCAGTTATGGATCGGATGACCCAAATCACCAATCGATCACGAGGTCTCCGGATATTACAGGAAATTATATCGGTCATTTAAGTGTATCGTTGAGTGTATGCTCTCCAGGTACAAAAGTTGACGGTTCTCTATTTATTTAACTTTTCTTTTTTATTTTTAATTTTTAAATTCTTGTTTTTTTGATCAAATCATTAATTTCGTCGTAGGAACCTAAAAGCGCGTGTACCTCAGAATTCTTAAGGCCCTGTTCTGGAAGTCCTTCGAATAAAAGGTGTCCGTTGTTAAGAACCAACATCTTATCCGCCCATTTTTCCACGAAGAACAAGTTATGAGAAGTAAACAGGATGGTCATCTTTTCAGTAGTGCGTAGCTCCTCTATGATCTTCAAATGATTGCAAATCGACTTGAAATCGAGGTTTGCGAACGGTTCATCGAGTATGAGCAATTTAGGTTTCATAACGAGCAGTCCAGCGAGTGCCGCTCGTTTTTTCTGACCCCAAGATAAGTTAAAAGGAGATTTGTTCTTAAATTCAAATAGGTTCACGGCATTAAGAGCCCATTCTACCCTCTCACGAACTTCACTATCGCTTAATTTCAGGTTTCTTGCAGCAAATCCCACGTCTTCTTCGATTGTAGGTGCAAATAGTTGATCGTCGGGATTTTGGAAAAGGAATCCAATTTGTTGCCGTATTTTCCACAGGCCTTCCTTATTTCTTGTAAGAGTTTTTCCAAAAATCTTTATTTCTCCAGAATCCAATTTCAGTAAACCCACTAATAAACGAAGAAGCGTGGTCTTACCCGCACCGTTGTTACCAGTTAGGGCATATATGGAGTTTTCCACTATTTTAAACGATAAATCCTCAATTTCGAAGGGAGATTTTTCCTTTAATTTATACTTAAAACGCAAGTGATCGGCTTCTACGGCAAAAGTAATTGAGTGACACCCATATATATTTGTTCCAAATCCATAACTAAAAAGATTACGAGTAGAACTATAAATAGCGATAAGGTAATTACATCAATCAATTTAAATTTTCGGGACGCAAATGTAAGTTTACCGGAAAATCCTCTCATTTTCAATGCTTCGTATAATTTTTCGCTCCTTTCCATGTTCATCACGATGCTTTTTCCCATTATGAACGCGTGTGTTTTTATTTTCTCCTTATAGGTGGTTATCTTTTTTCCCCTGAGTTCTTGAGCTAAAAGAATTTTTCGGTTTGAGCTGGCGAGGATAGGGATATAATGGAGCATAATCACTAGACTACCAGTAAAAATTGATGGAATACGTAATTTAGTTAAAGTTTCGATAAACTCAGAATAAGTTAAAGACGAAAAAAAAGACAAAAATACGAAAATAGCTCCAAAAATTCTCAAGAATAATAATAACGCAAGATGGGTTCCTTCAGCATATATTGTAAGGGGAATCACACCATTATATCTTAAAAGAACAGTGGAACCAATATAGAATGGCAAAAACACTGTCATTAGCAAAACAAAAGGAAGGATTTTAATTATTCGAGATAAAACTTTTAAAAATTTCAATTTTACGATACAACCAAATAAAATTGTTATCAAAATTGTTGAAACGATCAGATATATATTATTCAAAATTAAAAATGGAATTACTAAGATAAATGGAAGAATAAAGCGTATGACGGGATGAATATGATTATAATATGTGGCTTCATCTTCGCGTCTGAATGGCAGTATGGATTTCATGTGTTTTTCTTCTCCGTTTAAATAGTTTTTCTTTATGTTTTGGTCGTTTTATAAGCGATATTCAGATCCACAATTGCTCTGTTCGGCCTTCATACCAAATTATAAGATCTTCATAATTCTTTTAAGTGTTACTAATTTATAACTTATTAATATTACAATTAAAAAAAAATTATTACTATAAATTATAAAGTTAAAGGAATAATCATGCATTTACCAGACGGGCTATTAGAGCCAACCACGATCGTGGTTTTATGGATTGTTACTATCGGAATTATTGCACTTGGATTATATCGTATAACTAATAGCAAGATATTTTCGGAAGAAGATAGCGAAAAATTAATCCCTTATATAGGAGTGATTGCGGCTGTTATTTTTGCGTTTCAATTCGTTAATTATCCCATTCCTGGAGGTACATCAGGACATTTGGTAGGGGGGACGCTTGTTGCTGTCGTTTTAGGTCCTTGGTCGGCAGTTATCGTTCTCTTTCTCGTATTGATAGTACAGTCGTTCTTTGGAGACGGAGGATTTACGGTCATTGGAGCGAACGCATTTAACATGGGCATCGTTGGAGGAATTTTTGGCCTCATTATCGTAAAACTCGTCGTACAAGCACTTAATAGAACTCGACTTTCAAAAGAGATTAAAATCACGATAGGAACCGCTATTGGATCCTATATTGCCATAGTAACGGCATCTATCATATGTGGAATTGAAATATCAATAGCGGGAGT
Source organism: Promethearchaeota archaeon (assembly GCA_016930515.1). GTDB lineage: Archaea > Asgardarchaeota > Lokiarchaeia > Sigyniarchaeales > SOKP01 > FT1-020. The sequence continues at coordinate 8,871 of JAFGGO010000117.1, forward strand.
TATACCTCTCGAATACGCCGTTTCAGCGATGGCAATTTGGCACGCGCTTATTGGAATCGGAGAAGCGGTGATTTCAGCCCTTATCGTATTTTATATATATAAAACAAAACCGTCCTTAATACTTACAGAAAAATTCTTGGGGGTTGAATAAAATGGAATCGCTAAAAGACACGATTAAGCAATACAAAATACCCATCATAACCATTTTAGTGGTTATTATCGTTTTAATGGTGATGCTAGCGGTAGGATTTCAGATCGGAATACTTTCAACGGATCCTGACGGCTTGGAAAAAACACTTGAGGACGCAGGCGTACAGGAACCAGAACCATTCTTTGAAGCTTTTTTAGGATGGATTAGTAACGACTACATTGCAGGGATCTTGGGGATCATTCTCACAGTATCATTTATTTTAGCTACATACTATATACTCGTTTATGTAAAAAAAAAGAGAAAATCTGCAGATTAACCATTATCAAAAATATTTTTTTCTAATTTCCCGTTCATTTTATTTTTACTCTTCGAATAACGATTCAAACTTGTATCCAAGACTTTGAGAGAGTCTTTTTAATTCTTCAATCGAATAGTTATCGTTCAGTTCTTGATTAGTTATTTTTCTAAGTGCTTCAATTTTTTGCTTTGATATTCCCGTTTCCTTGGATAAATTGTCCAATTCTCCAAGAGTCACGCTTTCAATGACATCTTGAATGACAGGCACTAAGAAAAAGATTTCGTCCGTTGGTTTCTCAAATATCCTGGCAATATTTAACGAAAGCGTAAGTTTGGGTGTATAAGTACCTTTTTCCAAATAATAAATAGTTTGACGGGACACGCCCAAAAGATCCGCTAATTCTTTTTGCTGCATGTTGCGTTCTTCCCTGAGTTCTTTTATCATGGAAGTTAACTTTTCCTTTAGTTTTAACGTATTCCCACCAATTTTTTTTTGTTAAAATTAGAAAAATAGATTATTTTAAGGCTTTAGCTTAGTTCAAACAATTCTTCGATCTTACAAGAAAAAACACGAGCAATTTTACATGCCAATGCCAAACTGGGATTATATCGACCTTCAATTAGGTATTTTATGGTTTCTAAAGGCACACCAACCTGTTCCGCTAATTTAATTTCTGAAATATCGTATTTTGTCATTAATTCCTTTATGTTCGTCTTGAGATTTTCTCCCTCGCGCATTTTAGACATTATGTAACTTATGAAGTTATCAAATGCTAGTTCCTCGGGTTTAAAGATCTTGTCTTCTAAACCACTGGGTATTTGAGAATATTTGGTCATCATCTCATTGATTTTTTTTTCTATCACATGGGGATCTTTCAAGCCTGGAATGTATCCTTCAGGTCGAATGTGTCCAGATTGAGCGCTCGCTGCTGCCGCGCTGGATCCAGCAGTTTCTATCTTAACCGTGAAAGTCTTGTAGATCCTATCGAAAACACCGCTTACGATGTTAATGTTTTGTATCCTACTATATGGAATGGTTGCTCTCGTTTTTGTAAACACACCGTGATTAATCACGATCTTATCTTCAAGAATTGCGTAGGAAAAAGTCTTATAATATGCCATAAGGTACTTTCTATTGAGAAACAACATTATTACATATATTCCAAGAATTATGGATGCCAAAATAATGATAAGGAGCGTCCAATCAAGTACAACATCTTTATCAAGTTCAATACCAATAAGTATGGGTATTACAAATGCAATCGAACCAAATACAAAAATGCTAAGACCAATAAACATTTTTAAGGTCTCTTTTTTTACATACTCTTTCGAAATTGTTCCTTCGTACTTTAATTCATCCTCTTTCATTTTTTATCATCTCTTTTTTTGTTTGTTTTTTTTTTTA
>JAFGGO010000011.1 GCA_016930515.1 Promethearchaeota archaeon
AATTTGATAATAATACTTGATTATCTTGAAGATTTCAATACTTAAAAAAATAAAATTTTCAGGTTTAATTCTGCAAGTTCATTCAAATCCCGCTGCGGGCGCCATTTTTCTAATTATGGTTGAATTTTTTAAAGATATTTTCGTTCAATAAGATAAATTAACAATTTTTTATTTGTAAAGTCCCTCGTTAAATCATCTCATCAAGTTCTTTTAATTTCTTCTTATTTATGTGATAATAGACTTTATTCCCCTTCGAAACGATATCAAAACTTTCAAGCTTTTTCAGATATTTCTTGATCGTGTTATAATGCATGCCCAATTCTTGTCTCATTTCAGTAAAGTGGCATCCTTCCGAACACGATAACATGTATTCTAAGATTGCCCTCGTTTTTTTTTGAGATAAGAAATGGATGATTTCAGCGTTATCGTACGATTTTAACACATCAAAGTAAGCGTGTTGATTTCCCATTTTTTCAACACGGACGAATTCAAATCTCTCTAACATCTTTAGATGCCATCTCACCACGGTCCTGGGTAGCCTTGATTTCTTCACGAGCTTGTTAAAGTGGACACCAGGATTGGTCTTGATGAGCTCAAAAACGACTTTTCTATTTTCGTTTTCTAAAACGTTTTCTCTCGTCAAGATTGAACCCTCTACCACGATATTCTTTTCCACGAGCGATCTCATAATTTTTCTCACTCCATCAGCGTTCACATTGATAGATGCTTTTGCAAATCGTGAATTGAGGTAGGGTACGATATTCACGGGATCGAATGTCCTGTGCTTCTCGATATATTCCCGGATCATGTCTAAGGCTAGTCCTTCGTGTACTAATACATCGGCTTCTTCAGCGCGCTTGCGTTCAACTGGAACGGGAACAACTTCAGAGCCTGACACGAGCTCTTGAGTGACCTGAGCGCGTTCGCTTGGCGAAAAGGACAACAAATCGCGCACAAAATCCTTCTTTAATTCGCCTGAGAACCCTAGATTGTCGATTGATTTTAGAAATTTTTCCGAGACAATGGTAAGTGGTTTTTCAGAGGCATTTGCGATTACATCCGGAGAAATGTCTGCTTTAAAAAGCTTCAGTAACTCGTCTTTATTGCTTAAATCCTGCATTATCTCTGAAGCAGGCTTGCTCGGGAGGCTTAATTCTTCTACTTTCTTTCCTTTAAGGTTCTCTCCTTTCTTTTTCTTTATCTTCTGCGATGCTTTTTGCGACGCTTTTTTAATAATCTTGGCTCCTTTTTTCGAGCGATATACTAAATAGGAAGTAGGCACGGCCATAGTTCCAGTTATACCTGCAGATATAGCGATAATGGTTAATACACCTAATGGGTCTTCTCCTTTTTCTTCTTCTTCTTTTTCTTCTTCTTGAGGGTTTACTGGTTGAACATTTACCGTGATCTCCTTTATTTGGGTTGCGGATTGTCCATTCCAATCAGTTACCATAAATGTAATATTATAAATACCCTGTGAAGAATAGACATGAACGGGGTTTCTTTCCGTGGAAGTTGTTCCGTCTCCAAAATCCCAATGGAAAGTTGCGTTTGGGTTGCCTTCCGAACCCAAGAAGAGGAACCTTATTGGACGCCCTTCAAAAATATCTGTTTGGTTTGTTTCAAACAGGGCGATGGGAATTAAATCTTCAAGCACTTCAATGAAGTTTAAAAGCGCAGTCGAGTTGATATCTCCGTCAATATCGCTCACGCTAACATTCACGGTATAAATTCCAGGAGCCTCATAGCGATGTACGGGATTTTGCTCGGTAGACGAATGACCGTCTCCAAAATCCCAGTAATAAGTGATTTCTTCGTTTCCTCCCGTTCCGTTGCAAGCAAATTGTATAGAATGTCCTTCAATGAGAAGTGAAATGTTGAATTCAAGATCGACGATGCTTGGAAGGAGATCCATTATTGGAAAGTCGTCTTGACTTCCCGACGATCCACTCAAATTATATGGAGTGTCACCAATCCCAAAAGGTGCTACAGTATCGTTTCCTGCATAATTTCCATAGAGATTTCCCAACGATCCGTTGTTCCATCGATTATAAGCCCCACTATCTCTAGCGTTAGTAGTGCCATTTGCCCCATTTTCTACAAAAAAATTGCGATATATCGTGTTATTATTGTCTCCAAAGAGAAATTGAATGCCGTTTAGTGTGCAATCTTTAACGACATTTTTATATACGAGATTATTTGTATTGTCGTTTATAAATGCGATACCGGACCAATTAACACCAACAATCCTGTTTTCCAAGAAGCGGTTGTAGCTTGAGGACTTAGAACAAATACCGCATAGTTGGTTAAAGGTTGCTAAATTCTGGGCTTCGTTTCCCATTATCGTGTTGTTATCACAATTATCTTCTACATTTATGCCATACCTATTATCGTTGAAAATGTTGTTCGAGATCGTGTTATTCCTGCATTCAGAATAAAGATTTATTCCATTTTGGCGGTTATTGCTCGCGTTATTGTTAATGATTTGATTGTAATCAGAATAATATTCAACTCTCATTCCATGGGCACTATTATTTGATGCTATATTCTGCACGACCGTATTGTTATTGGAATAATTCAATACATATATACCACCCCCCGTTTGATGATTAGCCACATTATTCGAGATCGTATTGTTATTAGAAACTATGAAATATATTCCAGTACCAGTATTTTTTGTTATATGATTATTTGATATGGTATTATTGTCGCTTCGATACAGACGCACTCCCATTGCACCGTTATAATTTACGATATTATTGGAAATAGTGTTATTATAACACGAGTTGTACAAGTAAATGCCATTACCTTGATTGAAGGAACAATTATTATCCACGATAAAACCGTTAGATACATTTACGAGTAATAATCCCGCATCGCTTGCTGATCCTCCTAGACTTGAATTAAATAGCGTACAGTTTCTCACGATAAAATATGCGTTTGAATCGCAAATTTCAATACACGGACTTGCGTCTTTACCATTTATCGTAATATTCTCTATAACATAAGGGTTGTCTCTCGAACCATTTCCCGTCCTACACCAATCCTGCGTTCTCGCCCAGGACCAATTGAATGCCCCGGTATCGTTAATATAAATTGGACTTGTAAGCACCCAATAATCTGAGGTCCTTGTATCCTTTAGTGAAAGAGAGGAATTGAGTTGCTTAGGTGTTCCTCTAATTCCACCAATAAATATTTGTGCAATTAATAACATAAAGAACCCGCTTGCAAGTAAAAGTCCTTTCTTATTTCTGATAACCTTCCAGTGATTTCTACGTTTCCTAAATAAAAGTTTTGATTTCATAGTTTATCCCAATTCTCAGTCTTGAGTAAATCGTTCAATTATTTTTCAATCCCAATTGAAAAATTTTAGATGGCATGCTAATAAAATTACTCAAGCAATATCAATGTTAATTTATATTAAAAACACTCAAAGGATTATTTAAAAGGATATAGAACGATTTTGAAATAAATTTTATTCGGAATCTCTCAAATACGAAATATATTGATTATTTATTAGTTATCCCAGTTTTAATCCTCCTAAATTAGTTTTAGCGATAAAAAAAGGCAAGATCGCTCTGAACCACGATTTTACGGGCTTTTTAATTATTATCTTTAGTGTGTTCTTAAGTTAATTTTTTACGTGTATTTAAGATAGATGTGTTTTTCAATACAATTGGATGAATCCCTTTTTTATTGTCCTATAAAACCAATTTGAACGAACCAACCAGCGATTTAAAAAACATTTATTTGCACGGAGTCTTATATTTAGGTAATATTTAAAAGTAAGGGAAAGATCGTGATATTTGACTGTATCGTGGCGTTGACCAACGACAGGGTTGGTCTCTGTGCGTTTGATTTTTACAGCTTTGGGCACATTTGCTTGGGAATAGCCGTGTTCCTATTCCTTTCGTTATTCTACACGATTCCAAAATACAAGGGAGATACTCCTTATGTAGCCTTGGTGCTGGTTTTCATCGTAACTCTCGCACTCTTGATATTGTGGGAAATAATCGAGAACACGCTCTTTTTCGAATTAGGCTGGAAGTTTGAAAATCGAAGGGATAGCTCCCTAAACATCTTCACCGACATCCTTTTTGGAACGCTCGGCGCCATTGGAACGTGGCTCATCTGCCATTACGTTTTTGTCAAGGAGAAAAAGATATGGGGCTATTACGCTTTCGGATTAATCGCATTTCTCGTCTGGTTGATATTATTCTTCGTGACGGAACACTTTACCGTTTAGCTTTTTTTTCTATTAATATTTTATATATGATCAAGTATGTGTATTGAACAACGAGAAAGTTCTAAACGCTCGTGGAGCAATTGGTATTGCTTCACAATGATTTGAATTATCGTAAAGGCTCTGGTCTCCGAAATATATCCGATAAGGACAATGTTCTTTACAAAAACTTATATCGTCAAAATCGTCCAGTGTAATAATCATGCTCATTCTACAAACGATCGTCATCAGGGCTAAAAAGAATTCGTAAAGCCTATTTTCGTCCACCTTACCAGAAAATTCTATCGGTTTTTGAATTGCGTGTTTTTTCTTGTGTCCGTGTTGGTCATAAAGTCCGTGAAAAAGGCCATTTCCTCCGTAAAACATCTCGTCAATGACATCTTTCACTTTAAGTTCCTTTTCGTAAAATGTGCTTGCGTTGTTTCGTTCAGTCGATCGATGCAAGTAAAACCCCAAGCTATAATTAAGGTAATTCTCGAATTCATTGACCAAATTCTCGTATCTTTTGTAATCGCCTGCGTCCCCCACCTTTTGGAGGTGCTCTCCATAATTCATTATCGATGTCACGTCTCCTTTCAAAAGAAATTGCCGGAATAAAGTAAAAGCGTGGCTTGCAGCTTCCCAATTGGGCAAATCAGATTGAAACGAGTAATTTTTAATTCGGGGAAGGTAAGACTTTTGTAATGCTTTATAAAAATCCGTGCTAATTATCCTTCTCATTAACTTTTTGAATTCAAATATGGCGTTCTCGTTCTTGTCTTGCATCGTAAATTCGTCTATTTATTAAATGGTTTTTTAATCCTTTCCTTTTAAATATTACTTTTGTTTAGACAACATATTATAAATAATTAAGAATTTAAAAACAAGGTAGAATTAAAATTATTAAAGGTGAAAAATAAGTGGAAATTTCGAAAAAGCCACTTAAAGACATTGAAAAGCGGAACCCCTTGAAAACAATATCGTTCAAGCCGATAGGAATCGTCCATTCGCCTTTAAAAAGCTTGAAGGGCATTCCAATCCAATTCTCAATGTCTGAAGTGGAAGGAAAACTTGAGATTTTCGAGGAATTCGTTCCTGGATTGAAAGATTTGGACGGATTTTCGCACATTTATTGCCTGTATTTTTTTGATTTGGTCAAGTTACCCGTTGCGCTGCAGTCCAAACCTTTTTTGGACAACCAGGTAAGAGGCGTGTTTTCGATGCGAACTCCTTTCCGACCGAATCCAATCGGTCTGTCGATCTTAGAGGTCGAAAAAATTGAAGGCAAGTTCGTGTTCGTGAAACACTTGGATATATTAGACAAGACACCGATTCTCGACATCAAGCCGTACATCAACGATTTTGACACCATTCGTTCGTACAAGCAAGGATGGACTGCCGGAAAAGTAAAAAAAAAATCAAGCTAGATCGAATGCATTCCTCTTTCTAACAAAAAATCTTTTTAGAAATGGCGAATATAAGTTATCAAAGCGAGGAATAATATTATAACATGATTCTTCCTCGACCAATCAAGTCAAGCACGGGCCTATAATCTAGCCTGGATTCGTCCAGATCTCGGATCTGGAACCCAGAAAGGGTGTCCGCCTTCGGAGCGGAATGTCGCAGGTTCGAATCCTGCTAGGCCCACCATTCATTTATATAGAAAATATTTTTCGTGTTGGTTTATCCATTTTTACTTCTAGTAATAACCATTTTTGTGTTTATCATTTATTAGCACAAAACACAAATGACATAGGAGCCGGATTTTAATTCATACTAATAATTATGGGTCTTGATTATTTTGAACGAACACAGAATTCAATAAATGCGTTTCGTAAGTCAAGAATAAAATCTTTTCTATCCATTATAAGCTTTCAAATATATCGTGGAATTTCAATATTTATCAATTTTATTGCATAAAAATCAGTCTTTTTTCCACGATTCTTTATATTTTTTTAGTATTATTTGCATATCCTCTTATATTCACGCAATTTTTGTTAAAATCAAGGTTTTCTCTGAAGACTTCCAAACTCGCCGACGAGAAGAGAGCGCTTAGATTCCACACTTGATAAATAACTTTAAAAAAAATATTTAATTAAGATATCACATGGGCTGGAAAGCGTCAGTAATATTCGTTTACGACACGAACGCAGGACCAATCAAAGAAGATTCTCCACACGATCGTAAAGCGGCTCAAGATATAATATCCAAGTTGCAAATTGGTGACCATTATCAAGCAGAATTATCCTGCTTCGACGAGGGAATTTATCCAAGAGACGACGAGCTTTTTATCGGCTGTTATCCCCAAGGATACATTATCTGTCACGACACACTCTCAAATGCGGGTGTGGAAGGGAAGCAGGAATTCAATAAAGTCGTCGATATTTTTCCGAATTCCGAAATTTTAGTATTAATACTTCACAGCGTCGTGAACTTGTTTGGTTATGCTTATTATAAAGACGGTCGAAGAATTCGCGCAAGAGCAGGATCTGCCAATGATGGCGTGTTTATAGAAGAGGGAAATCCCTTACCCGAAGAGGATTTGCTTTTTGCTAAATCAAAAGTTATAGATGGTCAAAGAATTTGGGAGAAACAAATCCATGGGCAAATGGAAACATTTTCCGAAGACGCAATGGGAGAAACTTTCGTTTTTGAACTTTCCAAGCGAGTTTTTGGAACTCGGATCGATGATTCAGATGTTTTAGACTTAGAAATGGATAAGTTCCTCCTCAAGAAGCCTTAATTATCGATTCTTCCAGATTCCATTTATATTCTTATATCATTGGAGGATTTAGCAGCAAATGATAATAAACTAAAGACTCTCCTAGAATCCATTGGCAACCTTACATCTCTAATTAATTAAATATATTTCATAATCAATTAACAACAATCCCAGAGTCCATTGGAAAACTTACATCGCTCCAAACACTCTCTTTAAATTATAATCAATTATCGACTCTCCCAGAATCTATAGGGAACCTTACATCTTTAGCGAATTTGAATATATTTGATAATCAATTAAAGAATCTTCCTGAGTCCATAGGAAACCTTAGTTCTCTTATAAAATTAGATTTTTTACATAATCAATTGACAACGCTCCCAGAGTCCATTGGACAGTTAAAATCACTCCAAACACTAATTTGATATTAAATAAGATTAGAGAATTCCCCGAGGAGATAAGAAACTTAACATCGCTTCAAACACTTGATTTAGGAGGGAATCGGATTACACATCTCCCTGAATCGATCGGAAAGCTAAAATCGCTCCAAATACTTGATTTACGAGGGAATCAGTTAATAAATCTCCCTGATTCCATTGGAAAGTTATCATCGCTCCAAACGCTCCATTTAGATTCCAATCAATTAACCACTCTCCCCGAATCGATTACAAATATTACTTCATTAAAAGAATTAACAATTAATACTAATCCTTTGGATTCAAAAACAATCTCCTTGGTAAAGCAATTTAAAAAAAATTATAGAGACTTAAAGTTTTAAAATAATTTATAGGAATTTATAATAACATGCCAGGCCTCCAAACTTGCTCACGATGGCCCCCGCCTCGGATTCACTTCTGACAATTTTTGTTCTTATCTCGAGGTTTTTTGAAATTTGCAAGATTCGATGCGTTCTATTCCTGGTTTTAGGATTATTCAGGTATTCTTCGGTGAGAACGATATTATTTGGTTTGTTTAAGTCTGGATTTCTTTTTATAAGTTTTAGTTAGTAATCAATTTCTTTCCATGTATATAGAATTTTTGAAAACTTCTTGTTCTTGTTGACAATTTCCGTGAGTTCTTCCAATATTAACATACCATCTCGATTGGAAGTCTCGTTCACGATATTATTAAAATATTCTTGCGTTTTCAAGTAATACAAATCCTTTTGATTCTTAGCTTGGTTGCCTACAATATTGGAAAAGGCTATTTGGTTAGCTCCTTTAATCAACCAAGGATGATGTTTTGTCACGTGATCGAGAAACTCGTCTGAATATCTTTGCTTTGGAGGAGAAAACAATATCACGCTCCTGATGCCTTCCTTAATTATCGGTCTTAGCACATCAATAAGCTCCTCATGAAAATGATATAACTGTTTTTTGTCTTGATTTCTTCTCTTTCTTCCACGATTTATTCTACAAAGCAACCTAATATTTTCGCTGAATATTTTCCAAATCACGGCATCGTTATCGTGAAAGCCAATAAGAACTGCTATTGGATGACCGCGTCTTGTTTGTCTTTTTCTTTTTTTACCATTATAGCAGTAAATAAAATGTTGCTAAAATATTATTTCTTAGTATTTATTAAAGATCATTACAAATTTGAATTAATGCTGAATCAAGCTTTATTTGAGCAAATCTTCAGAATTCGAATCCTGCTAGGCCCACTTTTTAATATTATCAAATATCTTATTTTAAATAAACAACTTAGAATGCTTAACTACAACAAAATAATTATAACGACTCAATATCATGGAAGAAAAAGACGAACCGCAATTCATGGTCATAGACGAAACCAGCCAGGAGTTTCAAGAGACCATAATAAAAGCGAAAAATACTTTGGGATATTTTAAACAGAAGTTGTTAAAGATTGGAGAAGAATGGACCAGCGCCGTAAATATATTTATTCCTGAAGCGCCTGACTCTGAGGAGGGTCTTTATATCTGGTTAGCCAATCCGATTTTTGAAGGAGATTCTTGCACCGCTCTCATTTTTGAATTACCAAAAGAAGTGGAATATTTAAGCGAAGACCAATGGATCAAGTTTCCCATCGAAGACATTGTTGATTGGTATTTACTATCTGATTCTGGAGAGTTAGAAGGGGGATTCTCCCTTCGATACCAGAGAGAATTATTGTCTCCAGACAAAAGGAGCGATTTCGACGAACTTATTGGCGTGAAGCGATTCTTAGATATTGAATTAAAGAACGATTTCTGAATCGCAATCATTACAGCGTATGGTCTTTCCTTTAAGAGTCTCTTTTTTTTCTTTAAGATGGATGATCGTGCCACAAAACGGGCATATCAATTGGTTTACTTCAGATACTATTGAATACATTGAAGATCCTGCTGATTTTTCAGATTCTACCGTTTTTCCTAAAGGAACCATGACTTTCTTTTTATCCCTGTCTTTTATGAGGGTTTTTTGGGATAGTACGACAAGTAATCCAAAAGTACTAAAGACGGTAAGAACGATACCAAGAGCCAGGATGCCCCCATAATCGCCCATTTTCCAAAACGCAGCATCACTCGCTTCGGGATCGTCCGAATTAAACCAAATATCCTGGTACTTCCCCATCTCGATACCAGCATATATTATAAGAGAGATGCCAATTATTATTAAAACACTTACAATGACTCCTACCCAAAAAATACGAGACTTCATGTTATAATGTACTAATAAAGCATGTAATTATTTATAATATCTTAATCATCCTTTTTAAAACCATGTGGCATAAAATTGGAATTTTTGTTAGTATTGAAAGAAATAGAATCACATTAATCAAGCAAATTATAAATCGATATCTGAATCGCATTCATTGCAGCGTATTGTCTTTCCTTCAAGGGTTTCTTTTTTTTCCTTGAGTTGGATGATCGTACCACAATAGGGGCATGTTATTTGATTTGCTTCTAATATTATATTTTCTCGTGAAGATCTCGTGGATGTTTGAGGTAGTTCCGTTTTAGTTAAAGTGTTTACTCCCTTTTTTTCTATTTTTTCCTCATCTTTATTAGTGAAATAAACGCCAATTACAGCAATCAATGCAAAAACGCTAAAAAAGGTAATAATTACTCCAAAACTTTCTATCTCCATGTAATCCCCTATTTTGTCAGATGCGGCCTCTCTCACTTCGCGATCTAGATCGAAATCTACCGAAATTTCGTGATATTTATCCCACTCACTATTTCCATATACCGCAAGAGAAATACCTATCGCGATTATTGGAATTAATACAATGAGTATAATTACGAATACCCTTAACTTCATGTTATTATCAAATATTTAAGGAATTATATTTAGAATAAAAGCGATCTAAATTTATATTTTTTTATTGCTTAGTGTAGTCCTTGAATATTTGCGATATCTAACATTTTTGAATTTTTTTTAATTTTAATTACATAAAAGCTTCCATGCATCACATTAAATCCAGAGCATTTTACCACATGTTTAATTCGTTTACTTTATACAAGTCTATAAGATAATATAAGTTATATCCGATGTAGATCAAGGCAAATAATATAAAGATTAAGATAGTCAATATACATGGTTGATAATTAGGTTCTTTCTTTGATCCTTCTTGGTTTTCAGACATATTTACATTCCTCCTTTTTATCTTGATTTCAGTCTTAGAAAAATTATGGAAAGGGTACTTAATAAATGTGTATGGGTGAAAAGTGAAATAATAAAACATGAAATAATAAGACCCCCATCAGCTTAATGGCTTTAATGGTACATATTTATAATCATATATTGTTTTTTTATTTAATGTTTAATAGGAATTGGTCTTTTTCTTTACTTTTTATTGATTTAGACCTTTTATCTTCTCTTATTCACCTATTTTGGTACTAGTGCTGAGGATAGAGTTTATTAGAAAAAAATCATTAAACAAATTATCGCTTATATGCTCTCAAGTGAACAAAGATTGATAAAATTAAATTTTTCAGGAAGTTATTACGAAATGGGATTTCAATTTGGCTCTCAAATCAAGGATTTCTTTCAATTACCCCATATATCAACTGAAACAATAGAGTTTGCCAAAGAGTGTCGTTCACACGTGAAAGTGCATGCTCCGGGAATATTAGAAGAACTAAAAGGAATAACTGACGCCACGAATCTCGATCCAGAATTGCTCGATGCTTTTGTATTATGTTTGGGGAAAGACATGATAGAACAAACGAGAAAGTTGTTTGTAAATGGAATCGATTTTGGTTGCAGTACTATAGCCATTAATAACGAACTGACTCTATCGGAATACCCAATTTTTGCGCGAAATTACGATTGGATGGAATCGTTTAAAGAATTTTTTACAGCCATAAATAGTGATCCAAGGAATGGAATTGCTAACTTATCGTTTACAGACCATATTGTAGGTCGCTGTGGTGGCATGAATCGAGAAGGTTTGGCCATGGTCATACACGCTATTCCCTCTTATGCAGGTGATTGGCGTCCGGGATTAAGAATGAACGTGATATGTCGTTGGGTGTTAGACAATTTTAAAACTACTAAAGAAGCGGTAAAATTTTTTGAAAAAATTCCACACGTGTTCGGACACGGCTATTTAATCGCAGATAAGGGAGGTGATATCAAAAAAATCGAAACTGCAGGAGAAGAGGTTGTTGTAATTCCCGAGAGAGAGGGATTTTTAGCCCTTACAAATCATTTTGAGACCAAAAGTTTAAAAAAATTCGAATTCAAGAATTTTTCTTTTCCAAATAGTCGCGAAAGGATGAAAAAAATCAATAACTGGTTTCAAATGAGACAATCCCAAATTTCTATCGATCACATCAAAAACCTCATGAGCAACCACGATACTGGAGTGTGCAATCATTTCGAATATGAAGGAGAGAGAACATCCACATTATGGTCTTGGATTGCAGAAGTTGGAACGAGTCAAATCTTACTTTGCGATGGATCGCCATGCAAAACGCCTTACGAACCCTTAAATCTATAACTTTATTCAAATTGCTTCTATAAAAATAAAATAAGGGACATTCCAATGGATGACATACAAAAAACGGCATTAGAAGCGAGAAAGGAAGCATCTTTTCTATTAAAAGCCTTTTCTCATCCCGTTCGAATTGAAATTCTAGCTTACCTTTACAACGGTGTTAAAGAATTTCCAGAATTAAGCGATAAGATTAATTTAAGTAAAACAGCCTTGGTTAAACATCTTAACATGCTAATGGAAAGAGGCGTCATAATTAGAATAGAAAGAAGTAAGTACGAAATCACTCAAGACGGAAGAGAAGTGTTTTTTTCGATAATAAACGCATATCGAAAAACTCAGATGAGATTTAGGAGCGTTCAAAAGCAATTGTGGTCTCAATACATGCCAAAACCTCAGATAAGTGAAAGGAACGACTCAAATCGATTTATAGTTAATTTCCCTGCCGAATACATTCCTGGATGGTTGTCTTTTAATTCGTGCCTTACAGGAGTGTTAAATTCGCTTGGAAATAAATACGAAAAATATCAGATTGGGGGACACGACGGAACTGCTTTTTTTATAAATGTATTAAAAGGATACACTTGTCCTTCTGGCCCGTCTAATTTATGTCCGATGAAGGATTTCTACGAGGGAATCAGAGATTTAGGATGGATCGTGAAAGAGTATTACGAATTTCAATCGAGAGAAGTAGACGAATCGAACCATAACAACGAGAAGTTTGAGCGCTTGTTTGGGAAAGTGAAAGAAATACTTATTGACACCAATCGTCCCGTCATTCTCTGGGGAATTCCCATACCCGAATACGGAGTTGTAAACGGATTCAATAAGGACGAATATATCGTTTCCACATTTCGAAGGCACGCGCCTGAATATTTTGGAATGGACGATAATATTAAATATGACGAGATCATTACTCCAGGGCGGTTCCAAATGCTCTATTTCGAAAAAGGGACGGAAAAACTCGATCAGACTTCGGCCGATATTAACGCCATTAAAAGATCAATAAAAATGTTGGGACAAGACAAATCCAGAGCAGGATATGTAACTGGTCCTGAGGCGTTTAAAGAGTGGGCGAAAGTTCTCGAAGGGGATATTGAGAATGTTTCCTATCACGGAAATAGTTATGTTGGTATTTGTACATTAGAATCAGTCGGTCTAGCTTCGCAATTTCTTTTCGATCTTTCCAAGAGTTATTCTAAGACCAAGGAGGGCGCATTATTTAACGATACAGGTTCTATTTACAAACAAATTCAAAAGTTAATACAAGAATTTGTACATATTTTTCCTTTTGCATTTGATGGGGATTTAAGCAAGAAAAAGCGCGAAAAAGGAGCGGAAATTCTAAGAAAAATTCATCCCAAATTATCTTCTGTTAAAAAGAACTTAATTGCAGTAAATAACATTTGGGATTGATTTTTTCGAGAATCGTGACATATTTAATAATGGGAATTAACTATAATTCAATTCATTATTTATGCTTTTATTAAAAAAAGTTCTTTTAGGAGGATATGCAATTTAGAGCGTTTTGTATTTCTTGCTTGACTTCATCATCAGTTCTCTTAAGGAAATTTTCCAAGGCTTTTTTCGCATCCAGACCTCCGATTCGCCCCAATGCCCAAGCGATTAAACACCTTACTCTATCATCTAAATTCTCTTCGAACGCACGGACAAGCTCAGGAACATATTTTGGATCCAGAGTATTTCCCATTACTCGAGCTACATTCATCTTCCAGCGCCATATTTCGTCCGATTTCATATAAAACATGTGAGGTCGAATTTTAGAGTCAAAATATTCCACATCCATGTGTAATAATTTCGAGAGTTCAAAATCCTTTTCCTTCTCAAGCGCTCTCTTGTTAAGCGACTTTTCTTTTACTAACCAAGGTTTATTGCGAGGGCACACGTTTTGACACCGATCGCACCCATAGACCCACAAGCCCATTGGTTCTCGGAGCTCTTTTGGAGTCGGGCCCGTTCCGTAATACGAAAGGTACGAAATGCATCGACGAGGGTCTATTTTTCTCGGTCCTTTTAAGGCACCTGTGGGGCATGCAATGATACAAGCGTTTTTACACCACTCGGGGCACCCAATTTCGGTCGTTGGCTCGTCTGGTTCAAACATCCGATCGACAACAAGCGGTATGGGCGACACCCAAGATCCTTTAAGTGCCACTTTTCTCGAATAAAACAAGCAATTCTTGCCAAATGTCCCCAATCCTGCCCTTGCAGCTGCCAATCGATGAGGAGAATAAGGGGCAAAGTGAGAATCAATGCCGTTATCCTTGAGGTAAGCGCGAAATGCCTTGATTCGAGGGTACAGCTCGTCCTTAGTTTCTCTATCGTCGTCGATATAGCATCGGCCAAAATGATTTTCCAACGATTTCGGAAAATCCTGCGAGAAATAATTCTCAATTAAAACTATAATCGACTTACCGGTTTGAAGATAATGGGTGGGATCAATGCCCTCATTCAAGTCTGCGCCTTTTTCTGAAATCCAAGCGTATTCTTCTTGTCTTGAATTTAATAAATCAACCTGCTCTATAAAAGGCTTTACGGTCGTGAATCCAATGTCAGCAAATCCTAGCTCTTTCGATTTTTCGATTATATCTCCTTTTGATACCATACATGTATAAAAATTGTAGAATTCGTTTTATAATTAACTAGATCTTAATAAAGTTGATTTATTAACAAAGGATTACAAATAATACAATAAATCTAGTATCACTAAATATCATATAAAAAAAAGAAATAAATTTTAGAAAATAAATTCCAGTGTTATCACGAACATTGCTTACGATTTTTGCAAAAAACGCGGAATTACTTACGAAGGAATTGATTTTAGTCCCGCACCCTATCCAACCATTGAGAAAAGTATCGGTACATCTTTAGAAAAACTAGGTCTCAGTAAATTCGGTGGAATTGGGAGCGTTTTTTCTGTCGGTTTTTTAACCCAAGCATTACTATCGGTAGATCGGCCTAAAATAGGATTTTCAGGATTCATACAACCGTTATTAGAAGATCACGCGATTGCCCTGCGTAATAACGAAGGAATTTTAAGCACATCAAAACTTTTACTCTATTCAACAATGTGTGGGCTAAGATTGGATTGCGTTCCCATACCTGGAGATATTTCTATAGACGATTTACAGCTCCTTCTTTTAGATCTAGCAATGATCTCCATACGACTAAACAAACCACTTACCGCTCGTTTAATGCCCATTCTAGGAAAAAAAGGAGGAGAACAAACAAATTTTAATTTTGAATACTTTACAGACAGCAAGATTTTAGAACTTAAAAAATCCCTGCCATTAGAATTTGATAAGATTGCCAAAATAACATACGCTTTTTTTTCTGATCTCAGTTGTTCTTACAATAAATCGAAATCATCGAAAGAGTTCTCATTTTCATAGTTAATAGCAGACCAAACCTCCTAATTTTTTTAGGAAGATACCTTCCTGGGATTCTGTTTTTATTATTTTAGTCTTGACTCCAATGTTTTGTGCGATTTGAAGGATACGATGAGTTTTATTTCGATTATTTGGATGTTCAAGATAATCTTCAGTAAGAACGATATATTTGGGTTTGGGCAAATTGGAGTCCCTCTTGATAAGTTTAAATTCTCTATCTATCTCTCCAACCGTGTATAAGACTTTTGATTCTTGATCGTTCTTGTTAAGGATCTTTTTTAATTCTTCCAAGATAAGTCCACCTTCTCGGTTCGAAGTGTCGTCTACGAGCGATTTAAAATCTTCCCTCGATTTCAAATAGTAAACATCCTTTTGCGTCTTGGCTTGGTTGCCTTCTATTTTCGAAAACACTACCGTTCTCTCGCTTTTTTTAAAGAGCCAAGCGTGATGTTTTCTGATGTGTTCAAGAAATTCGTCGGAATATCTTCTTTTAGGGGGACAAAGAAGAATGACACTCCTTATCCCTTCCTCGAAAATTGGCCTTAATTCATTGACAAGTTCCTCGTGAAAGCGATACAATTGCTTTTCGTCCTGGTTTCTTCTTTTTCTCCCTCGGTTGACAGTAGATTGGTGTTTAATAACCTCGCTAAAAATCCTCCAAACAATGGCATTTTCGTCGTGAAGACCTATAAGAACGGCTATTGGATGACCACGTTTTGATCTAATCCTTCTTTTTTTCGTCATCGTACAAAACTAAACCTAAATAATGCTTTATTATTATTAGTTTTTATTGCTAACGACCTATATTAGAATGAATTTATATTTTTTTATCCAAATCTCTTATAAATCCATTAAAAATGTTTAAACTTGTTTGAACGCTTAAACCTAAAATACAATAGGGGCGTGCAACTATTATTATATTGATAATAATGATCGTGAAATCATTAATGAATTTAGCATATAAAACTCTTTTATACGGAGGATTATACCGAAGACAAGGCATTGAAAAGGATTCAATAAATGGTTTGGTCGATCTTAAAAAGCTTCCAACGGTTTCAAAAAGCGATCTAACAAGAAACTTTTACGAAGCGATAGGAAAACCGCGGGATGTTGTGAAATTTCATACAACTTCGGGGACAAGCGGTACTCCCACGGTGGTCGCATTCACTCACAATGATTGGGACATTTATGTTAAACAAAATATCAAGTGCTTACGATTGATCGGAGCAAACAAATACGATATCATATATAACGCAACACCCTATGGAATGTTCTTTGCTGGATTAGTGCTTCACGATGCAATTATTGGTTTGGGTGCAAAAGTAATTCCCGCAGGAGCGCTATCATCAACAAGTGCACATTTTAATCTATTCGAGCTCTTTAAACCTACCGTGTATATTGGAATACCGCAGTATCTACTAAAACTTGCTAAAGATTATTTAGACATCGGAAAGGATCCAAGAGAATTGGCGTTTGAAAGAGCATATTGTTTGGGAGAACCGCTTAACGAGAAGAAACGAAAGCTCATTGAGGACTTATGGGACATCGAAGTTTATTGTGGATACGGGCTTTCTGAAATCGGAGCGGGATCAGAATGCTGCGAAAAAGTTGGGTTTCACTGGCCAGTCGAGGACGTTCATGTCGAAGTGTTAGAAGAACACCATTCTAAAGGAGAATTAACTTATACGACATTAAGGAAAACTGGAACACTTGCAATTCGTTTCAGATCAAGGGATTTAGGTCATATAATTGACGAACCTTGTGCCTGTGGCGATAAATCCCCTTTAATTAGCCACATAGAAGAGAGATTGGACGATCTTGTTAAAATAAAGGGAACATTGATAAGTCCTTATGCTATTGATTCAGCGATGTATTCTTTCAAAAATGTAAGAAATTACCTTTTTGTAATAGAGGAGATAAGAGGTTTAGACAATGTAACTATATATATTGAAGGAAATAATGTTAATTCGCTCTTAATCAAAAAAGCTATAAAGAATGCGACTTTCATAACTCCAAACACTGTAAAAATGGTCTCAAAGGATAGCATACCACTTATAGGACGCAAGGGAAAACGATTTATTGATTTAAGGAAAGAAAACTCTTATAATAACATAATACAAAACTTTGCGAAAGCCACATAAGTTTTATTTTTTAATCTTCAATAAGGGACATATAAAGAAAGTAAAATTATATTATCAATTTAGACATGAAATCTGACGCACATGTGCACATTCTTACAAATAAACAACCAACATTATATGAAAATTACATTTTGGATCACGAAATTGGATCAATCATAGGAATATACGATAATTATTCCGATGTGATTCAAATTAAGAGCCCCAATTGCACGATTTACAAGTTTTTCTGGATGCACGAGGTTTCTCTCCAACCCGATCCAATTCCCGATGGCTTGAAATTCGAGTCGTGGATCGACAATATTGCGATTAACGAAAATATTCTCCTTCCTGCGTTAATTTTCGCAAGCAAATACGGTTTACCTTTGTTGATTCACTGTAATCAGCTTAGACCTGACTTGTCCAGACCGTCTTTCGTTGCAGATATTGCCAAACAATATAAAGATCTGAAATTTATCATCGCACATTCGGGTTCCTATGCTCCACCCTTACCTGAAGAATTAGCAGGCTTAAAAATCATGGAAAAATTGGTTTTCGAGGCAATTAATGCTTGTACTTGCCTTGATAATGTTTTTATCGAATCCTCAATCTTGGCGTCACCAAGAAAGCGCAAGTTAATCCTCGATAATATCGATAAAATAGAGGATAGACTCCTCCTTGGAACGGACTTCCCTTTTACGGTTAACGACCTTGTTGAATCAAGGTTTTCCCTGGAGCACGACTACTCCCCAACGATTAGTTCTGAAGAGGCATTTTTAGTACATGATGGCTTGGATTTGAAAAAATTAGAAAAAATCCATTCAAACTTGCGAAAAATATTCTAATCTTTAAATTATTTTAATTCTTAATCAAATAGCTCAAGACTAAAAGAAAAATCTAGATCTTGTAGCTAATCACAGTCTGGCGCAAGAGTTCAACATAGTCTCTGAGGTGTCTGGTCATTAGAAAGTTCTTTTTCACGTGTTCCTTACCCGCCTTTCCCATTTGTTTCGCAAGAGCAGGATCTTTCAAGAGTTTAAGTACTCTATCTGCACATTCACCCACATTATTAACTAAATATCCTGTCTTTTCATCAATGACTTGAAGGGGAATACCGCCCACATTACCCCCCACCACTGGCGTTTCTTTCCATAAAGCTTCGCTAACTGTCAGTGCAAAACCCTCTCTTATCGATTTTTGAATTACTACTTTTGAATATCTTTGTAATGCATTTACTAACAAGCTACTCTCGGCCGTGCTCACGGTAATATCAGGATCGTCCTTGACATGTTCAATGAGTTGCTCGTATATGACCTGCCCCTCGGGATCGTCTTGTGCCATATTACCTAAAAGAACCAAGCGACAATCGAACTTCTCCTTTATTAGTTTGAAAGCTTCGACAACACCAATAGGATCTTTCCATGGATCAAAGCGCGAGATTTGAGAGATAATTGGTTTATCGGTTTCGATTCCGTATTTTGATAAGTAATGTTCGATTCTTTCCTCACTTAGTTCACAATTTTTATCGTTAAACGGTGAAATTGAAGGTGGTATTATAGTTTGAGGAAGCTTGACCAATTGCTTGTATTTATCCATCGATACTATCATCGCATCGTATTTTTCAAGGTATTTTTTTAAAAAATTCCATACATAAGCATTCCGGCGGGAAATGTCAATATGACACCTCCATATCCAGGGTTGTCGTTTTTTATAAAACTCAATTATTGGTAAGGGTTGTGGATCGTGTATTATCACGCAATCAGAATGTTCCAAATGATTATAAATTGAATTTCGCTTGTTAACTTCCAAATATATTCGTTTTCGATTTTTCGATAGTCCCTTTCGGCCACCTTGTAATGCATTATGAATAATCTTTGTGGTAGTAAAGAATTCGGGAGTGCCCTTGATTTGATGCCATTCGGCATCTATGCCAAGCTCATTCATCATTACTACCAAATCATTGAGGATTTCTACAACTCCGCCACCATATAATGTAGAATTCACATGGATTATTCTTTTATCATATAAAGGTTTTGCTAATTTAATGAGATCGCTGATTTCAGAATATCCTACCTCAGATGCAAACCTCTTCAGCAAGTTTTCTGAGCCACTGTCTTTAATCATGTCTTTTAAATACATTGGTAATTCCTTCAAATATTTAATTATGATAATAGTAGTTATAGATAAATATCACATCGTTATAACTTATAGATTCAATATTATAATTTATAATATTAAAGATTTTGGACTTCCAATCGATATTTTTCAGATTCGATTAGATCTTTTAGTAATAAACGAGTTGCTCGAGAAGAAATGATGTTAAAGCGCGCTTTCGTTCGCTGCAAGCCTACCTTTATTGAAAATGCCGATTCTGGCGCGATTGCAAACATGTCTTCGTCCGTCGCATCGTCTCCTACGATAAGTAAGAAACTCGAGTCTTTTGTGGAAATGAGCCTTGATACAATCCTGCCCTTGTTGATGTTTGCATATCGTATTTCGACAACCTTATTCCCGTGTAATACTTGCAGATTTAGATTGTGGCTATAATTTAAAAGGTCAATTTCGAGTTCTCTAGCTCTTATCGCACCCAATTCCGATTCTGCGCTTCTATAATGCCAAGCCAAGGAGATTTCCTTTTCTTCTATGAAAGAATTTAGAGTCCTATCTACATATCTTTCCATGATGGATCGAACTCCATCCTTCCAATCAGTTTTTATGGGTTCAATTTGTTCCCATTCATCGCCGATTTCTTTTATCCAAAATCCGTGTTCTGCAACTAACCCGATGTTCATATCTCCTAACCACTTGTCCAAGTCTTTTTTATCTCGTCCACTAACGATGTAAACATTATTTGTGTCGTCCATGGCTAACTTATTAAGAATCGACAATAATTCTTCATCTGGTCGAGCATCATTAGGATCTTTTACGAATTCAACAAGCGTACCATCGTAATCTAATATTATTAATCTTTTATCGCTCTTCAAATAATTTTCGATTAATTTCTCTTTAGAACGTGAATCCAAGAATTTTAAAGTTCTTTCTGGAGCTTCATTTCGTAACTGAATCATGGTATCCACGAAATCTTCAGCCCATCTGAAAACATCTTTATTCTTCAATCTTTCTTGCATTACTGCTAATTTTCTAGCTTGTTCTTCGTCCGACATTGTCATTGCTTTAAAAATAGCCTCAACCATCTCTTCTTTATTGTTAGTATTAACAAGAATCGCTTCAGGGAGTTGTTTAGCAGCACCCGCAGTTTCACTTAATATAAGCACGCCTTTACCCTCTGTCTTGCAACTAAGATATTCTTTAGCTATGAGGTTCATGCCGTCTCTTACGGGAGTTATGAGCGCTGCATCGGCGATTTTATAAAATGCTACCAAGTTTTTAAACTGCATGGTTTGATGAATGTACATTATCGGCACCCATCCTATTGTACTATATAGTCCGTTAATTTTTCCAACGAATTCATCAATATCGCCTTTTAGAACTTGGTATTCTTCTACCTTCAAGCGTGAAGGCGCAACGATAAACACGAGAGTAACTCGCGTTCTATATTCTTCGTATTTTTCAAGAAAACTTTCGAAAGCTTCAAGGCGCTGTAAAATGCCTTTAGTGTAATCCATTCGATCCACTGAGAGAATTATTTTTACATCACCTAATTCCTCTCGAATCTTGTTTACTTTTGCTTCTGTCTTATCGGTTAATGCTGCTTTAGAGAATTTTTCGTAATCTATACCCATGGCAAAAGAATCTACATTAACTTCTCTATCCTTGAAATATAATTTATTCATTTCGACCTCAGCACCTAAAATTCTATGAGCACTACTTTTAAAATGTCTCACATAATCATAGATATGAAAGCCAATGAGGTCTGAACCAAGCATTCCTTCTAAAAGTTCATTTCTCCGAGGAAGTAATCTAAATATTTCGTATGATGGAAATGGAATGTGTAAAAAGAATCCGATATTCACATCGGAATATCGGGATCTTATTAATTTTGGTAATAATAATAGGTGATAATCTTGAATCCAAACAATATCATCTGATTTTATGATTTCGCTTGCTTTTTCATAAAACATTTCATTTACTAACTTGTAGGACTTCCAAAATCGATTATCGTAATCTACGAATTGGGTGAAATAATGAAATAAGGGCCATATGGTTTTGTTACAGAATCCCGCGTAGTAATATTTGATGTCTTCTTTCGTAAGAAAAACGGGATAGCAATCTAGATCTTCAATGAGTTTTATTTTAATTTTATTTTTCTCGCTGGCATCCAAGTGGTCTGTATCAATTCCTGGCCATCCTATCCACAATACATTGTGCTGTTTTTGGAAAGACCTCAATCCCGTGGCCAAACCACCAATGCTAGGTGAAAACTTCAACCCATCATCATCTTTAGTTACTTGGATGGGTAATCTATTTGAAATTATAATTAATCGTTGTTGTTTCTTCATAATAATCACATATTAAGAAAAAATCAATCTAATTCTTTCAATACAAAAATTTTAGAATATAAATTTGCGAACTTTTCTTGAATTCGTCATTGTTTTTCCTTATATATATGAGAAGTAAATTTTTAATATAAATATTTGTATGAAATTTAAATATTGAAGATATTTACGGTATTTTGAAATAATTTGTAAACGATTTTTCAGATTTCGACATTAAATTTATATATAAGACACTGGTCTGCGTGGAAATATTCGGAGCGAAAATATCGTAAATACTGGCTTAAAACACTCATGTAAATTATTTTTTGCTTCCTTTGATTTGATTTAAAAATCTCTTGAAATTTAATTTGATCAAATAAAGAATTGATTATCCGCAAAATTATTCTATCATAATCTCCAGATTTTATTATCATTGCAACAATTTTAATTTGAATTCATTTATCCACGACTTTCCTGCTTTTTTCGATTTAAATACTAGCCATTTAGACCTTCCCATTTGTTCCTATTAATATTTAAGGCCAAATAATGGATTTAAGCGCGGGATATGCAGGAATTCATACATACAATTAATTTATTGCGTAAGTTTTAAAATTAACCGATGATATTTATTACTTGCATCTTAAGAATTTATGAATTTATCCTATAAATTACATTTTTCGTTTGATAGATAAAGGGGCATCTACCCTGTAAAAAATTAAACGATTCTCCCATTAGAAAAGACACTGATAATTCAGTTTTTTCATCATAAGATGATTAAAAATATAAAGAATTGAATAAAAATGAATGATTGCAGAGATATGAACATAGAAGCAGATTTAAACGCTTGGAATTTTAATTTTCAACAATTTTGTGAGAAACATCAACTAAATTTTGATCGCATTCAAAAATTAGGAATCGAAAAAAGTAAGGAGATTCTTCTAAAATATTTTCGAATAAATATAAATACGGATCTCACGGAAAACGAATGGAACGATTTATATTATTTAATGGATCTTGATGGAAAATGGATAGATTTCAGAAAGCAAGATATTTTAATTAAATTATTAAATTCCACATACGGAAAAAAAATTAAAAATATAACCAAGATACTTGTATTGGGTACTGATCTAAATTGTGAGTTCATTCGATTGAGAAAAACATATCCAAAGGCGAATTTTATTGTTGTTGATTTTAAAGAAGATCTGGTTAAGAAATTTTCTGAGAAATACGCAAAATCATTTGATTTTTCGGTAGATAAGCTCGATCTTTTTAATGGTAGGAATTTAAACGATTTTGCCTTGAAACATGGAAAATTTGATTTGATCATTGTTTCAAAGATGTATCGATTTGCTCCCAACAATAAATTACGATACGCATCCGTGAAATTTGTTTACAAGCATTTATTAGCCTATAATGGGTTATTTTGCGTCCTCGAATCAAAATCCTACTCAGAATATTATAATCCAGTCTTGCTTAAAAAACCCAAGCCAATGCTCAATAAAACGATAAAAACAAGCACTAAAGACCATCCAATTCAATTTGTAATCTATACCAAGGAATTACCTTTTGAAGTCGTTTCATAATAAGAATTAATCCACGCATAAAACCACGATAATACTCCGATATAAATATCTCACCTTTTTTTATAATTTTAATCCTTGAAAATTCGTTATTGATATAGATATTTCCACATTTAATTTACATGCGAAAAATTAATAATAGAGAATAGTTATATAAATTGTATAATACTTTAATGGAGAGTTGTTTAAGTGGCAAAAAAAAGATCCCAATGGCTTATGATGCCAAAAGTTCACAGCAATTTCAACGATGACAATTTAGAAACCGCGCTAATAGAAAAATCTATTGAACTCATTTCTACCGAAAAACAGATTCCAAACTTTATATTTTTATGTGGAAATTTCTTTGACGTGAAAGCTTATGTGTATTCTGCCCTGCGAGCGTGGAAGGGTGCGGTTAAACCCACTGCAAGCGGAAGGAAACCCATGTTAGAGGCTACATTTGCTTCTTTATCGGTGTATATTAGTTCCCTACTATCCTTACAAAGTGATTTTTATTTCGCGTATGACGAAATTAGAGAGATCTTGATAGCAAATAAAAGAGAAGACCTTTGGGCGATCCTCGAAGAAAAACTCCCTTTCATATCCTTGCCCCCAAAAGAGATGTATGGAAAGAGAGTTTCGCCAATATCTCCATATTTTGTCATTAAACAAGACGATGAGCTCACATTAGGCGAGATATACCCAAGCGTGTACCTCACTCAAGTCATTAAATCAATTAAATCCCGATTTTTTGTATTTTTTCAACACCAAGGATATTCTGCTTTTGGGTTTTTCAACTCGTTTCCAACCTATAAAAAGTTCGGATTCGAACAAACGCCTCGCAAGTTCACGGGAGATCCCACCCCCGAGAACCTGATAAAATACCTGAGCGGGGCAAAAAATCTGAAGGAGATTCTTATTGCGCTCATCAATAGTCACAATAACGCATACCTTTCTCAATATTTAATAGACGACTACGAGTTGCTTTTGAAAAAGCTTCTCGAAGTGTAAACTGGAGGAAAATAAAATGGTAAATGTAGGATTGTTAGGAGACATTAGCGTTGGAAAAACGAGCATCTTGCGCCTATTTGTCAAGTACCTGAACAAGGGAGATATCGAAAATGTTGAAGGTGGAAAAAAATGCACCGTCGTAAAAACGGATTTTAGCGGTGAAGCAACCGTCCCAGGAGGCGACAAAGAGGACAAGCTCAACGAAAAGGAGACCAAGACCATTCATCCGAACCGATTGGTATTTCGAGAAGAGGATACCGGAAAAGCACATACTATCTTCGCACCGGGCGGCGATGTTCAGCGAGCTGTCGTTAAAATGGGCGTCATCACGATCTCGCGCATCGCAACGCAAATTATCGCCATTTTCGCCTTGGATCGGGACTTAAAACAGCAATTCGATTTTTTCAACGATGTGCGATTCTTTCCAGATGAGATTAATGTTTGTATCAACAAGTACGACTTGATAGAAGGCGAAAAGGAAAAACAACTAGAGAAGATGAGAAAAGATATTACCGACTTCTTTACGAAGCGCAAGATTAAAGTTGCCGATTTTTTCGTTACCTGCGGTGAAACCATCGAAGGATTTGGCGATTTCAACAATCACGTCGCGGAAATGATATTGAAAATAACCTCTTCAAGCTAAATATCTTTCTAAAGTGGAATCTTTTTTTATTTACTTATTATTTTCCTTCTTCTTTAACGAAAAAGGACAATACCTTCCAACTTCTTGCTTGTATTTTAGGTATTTTTCTCCAAATTTCTTTGTCAAAAATTTTTCTTCGTCCTTCACCTTAGAATTAAATGTTATAATATTAAAAACGCAAATACACAAGATTGGAACGGTAGGTATCACAAAAAAACTACCTATTAATATTAAAAAAACACCAAAGACGATTGGATTTCTCATAATGCGATATATGCCATTTGTGACCAGTTCAGTTTTTTCTTTAGGTAATTCAATCCGAAAGTTTTCTCCTAAAGTCGTCATGCCAAAAATTTCAAATATAGAGCTTATACATGCTAATATCATTCCAAATATTATTAAAAAATCTTGATTAAGGAATTCAAAAGCTAAAAAGTTCCCAATAACGTTTTCCATAAATATATAGAGAATTAAATACATGTTCCACATCAATATAGAAACAAGAGATAATCTCGTTAAAATAGAAGCATTTAAACGAGTTCCATGAGGATCCAATCCCTTCTTCTTAACGAATACCATTGGAATAATCGTTCCTACCAAAAAAAAGAATATTAGACCAATCAAAAACCATTTTATAATATTTGAATCCATCTTGTTTTCAACTCGACCTTTTTTAAATTCATAGAAAGACGATCCCTAATCCTATTGGTAGAAAAATTAGGATTAATAAAGTAATAAAAAACCAAATGGGACCAAACATCCTCACTTTTTTTTTATATTCGATATATTGTTCTTTAAATCGTTGACGAAGATCGTATAATTCTTCGATCTTTCCTTCAATTAGATTTACGGCAATAATTGCTGGAATCACGAGCAAACCATCAAAATTCATAAACCCAATAGCAAGTCCGAGGGCTATTAAAGAAGTTCCTAAGTAGATAGGGTGCCTGCAAAACGAATAAAATCCGTCCGTAAGGAGCATTCCTTCGGTATCTTGGCCTCCAATCGCCTTTCGTTTTTTGATCGTTATAATCATTAGGACAATGCCAAAAATAATAAAAATCAATCCTAAAGAAAAAAACCAAATTATCACTAAAATAGATTTAAATATCCTTGGTTTTAAAAAAACAGCGGGATCTGAAGGAAGAATAGCAAGAAAATAACAAAGAAATTGATATAGTAGAACCATAAAAAGGTTTGCTGATTTGTTTTCTAACAAAGAGTCGTATTTATTTCTATTTTTTAAAAAATAAGCAAACACAAGGACTATAACATATAAAAGCCCAATTGCTATTAATCTTAATATCCATAATATTGACATTTTTAATCTCCTATAATAATAACACGTCTTAAAGTTTGAGGATTTTAATGATAACAGATATTTAAGCTTTTAGTTTTGCCTAATTCTTATCCTTGATAATAATATAAAAGTCTTGACTATTGGTTTATCAGCTATTTTAATGTTCTTAATAGTTAGATTTATTTATTTATTTAATCTTATCTTCCTTTTGATACCTATTTCTTATTCTAGATTGGTTTATATTGCTTTAAATAGTGAGCCTCAATAATATATAGTTATTATCTTCTTATTGGTCCCTTCAGTTTATATATTATCAGATGAAACGATAGGAGTTTAGTTATAGTACGATTCTATAAAAAAAAATCTGTAAGAATTTCTATTAAATACTTTTATAGATCCCCTCATAACTAAATATAACAAATACAAAAAAGATAAAAATGACGAAAAAACGAAAAAATTACTATTAATCAAGTTCGCCTTGAACATTGCTGGTAAAAAAATGCTCAAGCAGTTAAACGATGCAAGCAAGGATTGTCGAGGTCAACAAAAAAGAGTCCTTTTAGACATCGTGAATTACGCTAAGGATACCGAGTTCGGCAGATTATTTAATTTTTCTTCCATCAAAAACATCGAAGATTTTCAAAAGCTTGTACCGATCAATAAATACGAAGATCTCAAGTCGTTCATTCTTCAACACGCTAACGGAGAGGAGAATGTGTTATTTCCCGGAAAGCCATTTATATACGCCACCACGAGTGGAACGACTTCCGAGCCAAAATGGATTCCAATAACCGAGAAGTATTTTAAAGAATGTTACAACGGGCTTTCTAAATTGTGGTTTTATTCTCTCTTGAAAGAGAATCCTCGTATATTTGATGGCCCCGAACTATCTATAGTAGGAAAAGCAATAGAAGGACACATTGAGGATGGCACGCCATATGGTTCCTTTTCAGGTCATGTCTACGAGAATATTCCCAAATTTTTAAAAAAAGTGCACGTTATTCCAGAGCAAGTCTATAGAATTTCCGATTATTTCGCTCGATATTATTGTTTAATGAGGTTCACGATCGAGCATTCCATAAAGTTGATCGTCACAGGAAACCCAAGCACTATTTTAGAGCTTCATAATGTTACCATTGATAATTACGATTCTTTAATACGAGACATTCAATATGGAACCTTAAAGGAAGATTTGCTCATTGAGAAAAAATTAAGAAATGTAATTATTAAAGACTTGAAACCCAATCCTGAAAGAGCAGAATTTCTAAGAGAATTAAAGGAACAATATAATACCGTATATCCCAAGCATTATTGGCCAGAATTAGAGGTTGTAAATACTTGGAAATGCGGTAATAGTGGATTATATTTAAAGCATACAAAAGAGTTCTTTCCAAACTCCGTGAAGATAAGGGAATTTGGATACCTCGCAACAGAAGCGCGGGCAGGCATAGTTTTAGATTCTTTCAATGACGCAAGTATATTAGCAGCTCACCTGTTATTCTTTGAATTTATCAAAAAAGAAGACATTGAACTGCAAAATCCACAAATTTATCTTGCCCACGAGCTCGAAGCAGGACAGATCTATTATCTCATCGTTACGACTTCGAGCGGTTTGTACAGGTATAACATGGAAGATATCATACAAGTTGAAGGATTTTACAACGAATTTCCCATGTTCAAGTTTATCCAAAAAGGAGGGGGCATCACGAGCCTCACTGGAGAAAAACTGCACGAACAACAATTATTGGAAGCCATCAATGAAGTTGAGCATGAATTCAACATATACACGAGATTTCACATAGGATTTGCGGATCTTGATTCGTCTGCGTATCATTTATTTGTTGAATTTCCTTGTAAAATGTCAGAAAAAACAATTGAAGCGTATGGACACGAAATAGACAATAAATTACGCCAATTAAACATCGAATACGAGTCAAAGCGAGGTTCAAATAGGATAAAACCGTTAGTGATCCATTCCCTTGAAAGGAACGCTTTTGAGAAGTTTAAAGCAATTTGCATGGATCGAGGATATCGAGACGGCCAGTTCAAGCTCACTCACCTCATGATCGATCACGAAAGGATGAAAATCTTTGAAAGTCTCTCAATTCGCAATCAAACATCCACCATTGAAAAATTTAACTAATTTACTATCACTTTCTGTTCATTATTCACAATTTTGAACATTAATATTTTTCATTTCCTCTAAAATTTAAATATTAAAGTATGATATCT
>JAFGGO010000118.1 GCA_016930515.1 Promethearchaeota archaeon
ATGGTATATTTCATTCATCGTATATTTAATGTTGAAAGGGAAATATTTAAATTTTTCGTTCAATACGACCCACATCATTCCCATTTTTCGCAACGATAAATAACGGAGGTAAAATTCTTGGTATCGTAGTTCTCAAGCAAGTCAAAAAAAGGGGAAAAAAAGAAAAAATTTAGAACAATGAATGCTTAGATCCCATCGTACTCGAGCTAAAAAACGCGATTCATCCTCGGGAAGGTGGTCTAGCTTGGTATGATACTTGGTTCGGAACCAAGTGGCCGGGGGTTCAAATCCCCCCTTTCCCATTGATTCTTTATTACTAAGATTAATTTCAAAAATATACCAGATCTATTTAAAAAGGTTTCATTAGATCTATAAATTACTGAAAATAGAGTGAATCGAACGCAGAAAAAAAAAAATTAATATAATATATCACGGATGAGAGAGGAAATTGGCAGTAGGTTGCGAAGTTAATTTAGTAAACATTAATATAGAAGAAGTTTATAGCAAGTTTTCAGAAGATATTCAACCTAATTTCGAATACGAGAATCCAGATGGTTCGGTCAAAGTTTATATAAAAGAAATCTATTATTACCGCATAAAATCAAACTTATCTGCTACAATCATATTTGAGCAACAAGACACAAATAAATATTTTGTTTATATCGTCGTTTCGGGAGGTGCTAGCGGCCTGTTTGGAATTACATGGGGTGCTGAAAATAACATGATGAAAAAATTAGCTAAATATTTTGAAAGATTTGGTGGAGTCGTAACACCACTCGAGAAATGATGCAAAATTATATTTTTATACAAGAATAGAAGAAAGAGCTAGTATTCCATTTTTTTGAATTTTTACCATTGAAATTTAAATAAATTAATGAGAGAACAATATCAAGTTGGAAACACAAACCATACAAATACACGATGTAGATTTTGAACGAGTTGTAGATGCGTTTGTTAGCGTTTATAGACCGAGTTATGAGTACATTAACACCAACGGTACCGTGCGAACATATATAACCGAACAATATTACTTTCGAGTTAAATCCGATTTATCAATAACAGTTATATTTGATTTTATTCGACAAGAGGTTAATATTATCGTATCTGGTGGATCATCAGGGCTTCTTGGAGTAACTTGGGGCGCCGAAAGAAACATGTTGAAGAAATTAGTGGACTTTTTTACGACTTAAAACAAAACGATAGATTCATCGCCTTATAATCTTTAAAAAAAAGAGTGAAAATAATATTTAATCCAATAACTAATATTGCTAAAAATGTGATGATTTTAAAAACCAATCAGGGTATTTATGGATTATTCATTTTATTTATTGTCAGAAATAATTCACATCATAAAAATTGGAAAAAATCATCTAAAGTGCTTGAACTTCTTAGAAGATCCGAATTTATTGTTAGTTTTACATTTCCAATCTTTCGGGATTTAAGAAATATAAGGTTGTATTATCGATGTTTTCAGCGATCACGATATTATAATCCATTAATTCCTTGAGGTTCTTGTCGATCGTGTGGAGATGCATGCCCAAGTCTCTAGATAATTGCGTTTTACTTGTACCTATATCATTCTTCTTGAGATATGAGAGTAATAAATCGTTCTTTGTCCTGAGATACGCAAACTTAACGAGTTTAAAATCTATCCCAAACTTATAATAAAGGTCATGATTGTCGAACTTTTGTTTTTCGAGAAAATTAAACCTTAGCAACATTTTTATGTGCCAAACAACCACATGGTGGTTCTCGTTAGTTTCATTTTCTATTTGAGATATATATTTACCAGGATTGGAACATATATAACGATAAAGGGCAAATCGTTTTTCATTTTCAAGAACATCTTCTCTCATCAAGGTCGATCCTTCAACCAATATCTTTTTCTTGACGAGCGAGTAAAGAATCCTTTCGATTCCTTCTTTGTTCATATTTACTGATAATTTAGTAAATTGCGAGCAAATGATCGGGAGGATTTTACCGATATCAAACGGTTTTTTTTCGTTCAAATAATTCCGAACAACATCGAAAACCATTTTTTCCGTTTCTAATAGCGTATTTGACAAGATTATTGATCACCCATAGAAGGATCTTTGGTTTTTTTAAATAATGGTTTTTCAATCATCTCGTCAAGAAATTCACATCGTTCCTCGGGAGAAAGGGATAGCATCTCCTTGAGGAATTCGATTTTTTCGTTCTCGTTTTCCCAAGGAAGATCGTTCATTTTCTCCAAGAATTCTTGAGACACTAAGGTGAGCTTGTTTTCACCAAATGCAGTTAATACATCCAGGAGCTTTTTATCCTTGAGTAATTTAGTGAGAATCGCATTGTTAAAAAGATCGCTAAGATGTAGTTTTGATATATCGAGATCTTCTTCGGTCAAGTAGCTTTCAATATTCGTATCAATAGGGGCACCACAGAACCAACATCCTTCGTTTTTTGCTTCAACGATTCTTGCGCATTTAAGACAATACTTAGTCTTGCATTTTGGGCACGAAAAAATAATTCCCTCAATGGGTCCACGGTGTACTTGACAGATATCAATTTCTTCTTGAATATTCAACTTATCTTTTTTGGAATCAACCTCGATCGATTCTTTAGGTTTTATTAAATGAGAGTCAACTTTCTTATCGTGTGTAACTTTATTTGAAATCTCTTTCCCTTCAAAAACCGGAATAGCTGCTTTTTTTAATCTTTCTTCCTTTTTGTGGTTTTTTCGTTTCCGAGAAAGGAAAGTATAAGTCGAAACTGACGATACACCAATCACGCTCAAAATAATGACAATTATTGCAATCAATGGATCAAAACTTGGTTTATTATTGATGAGATATATTGTAAAAAAGAGAGATTGGTTCACATTTCCACTACCATCAGAAGCCCAGATCGTTATCGTGTAATTTCCAGTAACATATTGGCTGGTATTATCCCATAGCGCTCTCCAAACACCATTAATTTGTATTAATCTAATGCTTAAAAAAGATTTCGGACCTTGTATTAATGCTCTTACACCCCAAACGCCCGATTTAGTATCACTTACAAGAATATTAATCGGAACGGATTCAGGAGCTTTAATTGTTTCAAATTCGTCTAAATTTTCCATGTATACGGTTGGAGGCATCTTCTCTCTGTAATATTTCATCACTAAAGAAGAACTTTCTCCAAGCCAAGGGCTTGTTGATCTTTTCGCACAAATATAAATTCCTTTATTATCAAACGAGATATCGAGTCCCATATTGTGATAATCGTCACCCCAAGTTTCGTACCATATTAATTCACCTGTAGTCCAAAAGCACGCAATGAGAAGGTCGTAATTACCTGTCTTATTTGTATAACCGGTAAGATATATCCGTCCCTCCGAATCAATCTCCATACCACGAAATTCTGCATGAAAACCAAGTTTAAAACTTTGGTTAATCATTCCATTTCCAAACTTATCAAATACTACGATCGTTGCATCGTTTTCGTACGGAATTCCCGAAAGCCCACACATATAGATCCTATCGTTCTCGTCAATTTCAATATCATAAGCTATGTCATAACTTATATCTTCACTTGTACTATTGTCCCAAGTTCTATCCCATTCGTATTGCAAGGATTCATTGAATTTAACGAGTAAAAAAAGATAATTGGTGATCATTTGGACACCTGCTACATATACATTATTTTCTGAATCGCAGGCAATAGAGAATACAAAATCACTTGGTGCTACTAAAGATGGCCCATCTTTTTGTAATTTTCCACCCCAAGTTGTGGAAGTGATGAATTCACCATTCTTATCGTATTTAAGAATGAAAATATTTTCATCTTCTCCCATATATAATATCGAAATAGCCACATAAATGTTGTCATTATTATCAATTACTAAAGTAGAGCCAATATTATGAAAGAGAACACCTACACTTCTATTTATAGTCCATTGTGCGTTCCCATCTTCATCGAGTTTTGTTAAAAAAACAAACCTTTCATCATAAGAATTGCTAAGAGTTCCGCTTACATAAAGATACCCCTCTGAATCGAAATCTAGGCCAATTTTATAAGAAGAGCATATTGAATCAGCTAAGGGTAAATTCCAGACGCGTTTACCGTCGCAATTGTATTTGACGAGATAAATTAAATAATCTTCGAACGAATCTGAAGACGCATTAAATCCAGCAACATATATATCTCCCGAATCATTTACGATCATGTTACTCGGAGAATTATCGTAGCTTGTTTGAATGCTATCTGCCCATAACCACCCCGAATCCCCTATTGGTGGAGGAATGACTTGTTTATATTGATAATTTAAGAGAAATACGCTAGCATACGTTTCATTAGTACCCAAGCCACAGATTAATATTTCGAGAGCATTATTAATTGCAATACCATGACCCATATAATAGTTGGTTTCATTTCCTCTCAAATCGGACCAAAGAAGCTCACCTGAATCAGAGTATTGGACCAATAATATTGAATAGTTTATGGGATTATAAACATGTCCCGTAACAAAGATGGTTCCATCGGGGGAAAGAGAGAGACCTGTAAATTGTTCGCTTAGTCCACCAAGATCAAATTCGTTTCTCGACTGAAAATGACCAGAACTATCACACACTAAGAATAATCCGTCCATATCAGAGGTTCCCGTGAAACCTACAGCATATATAACTCCACTTGCATCAACTACAATATCTGAGGATAATCCATATTGTCCTTCCAGTCGATCCCATTGGTATTGACACGAATTATCAAACTTAACCAAGATAGTTGTTGTATTATAATAGTTTGAAACATTGTAATGTTGACCACCAATTACATATATATTGTCTTGAAAGTCCAAGGCAATACCATATGCAGATTCAGTAGAGCTTAACCAATGAGTTCCATTGAACACGCTATTCTTTGACCAAATGATTTGGTTTAATAGATTTCCGTTATTCTTATCGTATTTTAACAAAATTATATCTCCAGACGCTCCATTAGACACACCACCTGCGACAAAGATATTATCGTTTGAATCAATAGCTACATCGAATGCAATTTCGTTTAAACCCGTATCATAAGTTTTATTCCATAAAATGTTGCCATCCTGGTCACATTTTGAAACCAAGACATCGTAATCACCCATTAGCGATTCATTAACAGCTGATATGTAAATAAATCCTTCAGAATCTATTGCCACACCACATTTCTCAGGAGAAGATTGCGCGACTTCGTCCCACCTGCATAACCATTCCTTTTTTCCTTCAGAATTAAACTTGATCAAGATTGGTTGTATCTTAGAAGGAAATAGTTTCTCAATATAACCAACAACATAAATTTCTCTATTATCGTGTACTGCAACATCATATCCTATTTGCGTGTTGTTAACTGCCACAGATGTATTCCACATCCAATCCGATCCCACCAGGGGGCTTGCTCCTTGCAAGGTTATATCATTAGAATCGTTCGATACATTACTTTTTTCGACTGAATTAAGATTAATTTGAGGAATTCCCGAAAAAAAGCAACAAACAATCAATAAAACCATCATGCTAACTACTATCTGATTCTTAACTCTTGCTGAACATGCCATAATTTTCATCTTCCATATCTCTTAAGTATATTTTAAATAGCAAGAATTGTATATAAAGTGATCTGGCTAAAACTTGAATTAGTTAATTCTTGATTTTTTCATTTAGTTAAAATTTAAAGCGGAAACTAATAAATATTATAATATTTTTACTTATTTTAAATTCTAATTGCCATTCTCATCTTAAATCTTTTTTTCAATTGATATAATTATTCCAATCAAGTTATTAAATCTAAAATGAGTTTAATATCAAACAATTGGTAATTGATGGAGATTTTTAAGTTATTATAGATTGTATATATTTTAAAAGATAATTAAACTAATAAGATATCGGAAAATTCTAATAAAACTATTATAAAAATCAAGGTTATTACTATCATCTAAATTAAAATTTTTTCGGTGATAAAGAATTCCCATCATTGGAATAGACCACGAAAAGTGCACGATGTGTGGACTTTGCAAAAAAGATTGCCCTGGAAGGTTATTTTCGGAAGTAATTCCTGGAAAAATGGAATTCAATAATCCTGAAGATAGATGCATTTTATGCGGTCATTGTATTGCTGTGTGTCCCGAAGAGGCAATCTTATATCAGGAATTTGAAGATAACACATTCACATTCGATAAATTGAATTCTCTTCCAGATCTCGTATCGTACGACAATCTATACAAGTTCGTTCGTGCCCATCGTTCGATTCGTCATTATAAACGGGAACCCATCCCTCCTGAAACGCTGAAAAAGGTCATCGATGTCATGCAATACGCACCAACGGGTCGCAACATGCGATCCGAAAGATACACAATAGTATCGAGTCCGGAAAAGATCAAGGAACTGTCAGAAGCAGTTTACGAGACATTAGCAAAAGATCCAATGTACGGGACCTTGATCGTCGAATCCTACAAGGCGAAAAAAGAGATCTACGACGCACCTATTCTTTTTGACGCACCACACGCGATAATAGTGACCTCAACGATAGATTTACCCTTAGAAAGATATAACATCGGCATCTTGATCACCTACGGGCGACTCGCAGCTCAATCGTTGGGCTTGGGGACGTGTTGGAGCGGATACACGCAAATGGCGGCAAAAATGGACAATAAAATCCTCCAGATCGCCGGGACACGCGGGGCTATTTGCGGCGTGTTTACCATCGGTTATCCAGCAATTAAATACCAGCGTTGTCCTCCTCGACCTCACAGGAAGGTTAATGGATTTTAAAGAATTTATAAATTCATTATCGGAATTTTAAATCAATTTTTTAAATTTAAATTTATTTTTATAATATTGAAACAATTCTAATATCAATTTTAAAATACTATAACTCGATGATATATGTGATTTAACACTTTGAAATTAGACATTTTTCTTCCTAAGATTAGACAAAATCATTTCATGTCCTACTTAAGATTTGACATTTCCTCGTTTTGTTTGTCCAATCTTAAGAATATTTTTACTTTTTTAATTTGGACAAAACTTGTTGTCAATTATTACATTGATCCCTAAATCACCACGCTTTAGGAAGATCCTGGCAGACCCATTTCGCGTAATTCCACGGATTTACGATGAATACGAAACTTACAACTAATTTGGCAAGGAATATGAATGGAAAATGGCGATATATCGTGTCAAAAATGGCGACTTCACCACTAAATCGCCCTCAACCGCTTTTTGTCGATTTAAAGAGGGGATGTATTGTCAATTATTAAAAAGATCCATTGATTGAGAACCGCTGGCCATTATTGTGCGGAAGATCAGTGCGATATTAACGAACGTGAATGGAAAATGTGGGACTTTACTTTTTAGGCGCGTGATGTTCGTGCACTAATCCTTTGTATTTATATACGAGTAAAACTTAATTTTCGTGAACGATCATGGTATTGAAAAAGAGAGCCCAACGACATCTCACTCCGTTAGAAGCGATTACCATTGCAGAGGCCGTTAATAGAGGAGAAAAGGTCGCGACCTTGGCCAAACAATTTAATGTGTGCCGTTAGACCATTTATAACGCCGCTCAAGCCGTAAGGGAAAATCGAATTCAATGCGAGCTGTTCCTTCTAAAAGAAAGAGAATTACACGAATTGCTCCTGAAATCTGCCAACAATTAATAGAATTGAAGCGAAAATATCCAATGTGGGGCGTCGCATACTTGCGCGATCGATGGATTCAAATGGGAAATGCGCCCATTGCCAAGTCAACGATTTATAAATTATTTAAAAGCACGGATTTATTACCCTCAAAAACCCACGCTTCGGAAAGATACGAAAGATTTGAAATGATGAGCCCCGGGAAGAAAAACCCATGAAAAAGACGATAATGGCTATTATCATCGGAAAATCAGCGGTGTTGGGAATTTTAAAGTCAACAATGTGGTGTACTATTTCGATCAGAATAGGGCAGGACAAGATGTTTTAATACAAATTACGGAGAACATCTTACGGGTGCACGATCGTGAGAAAATATTATTAGGCACGCTGGATAAACGAGTGGGACGAAAATATCCTTAACATTTCTAATAATTGACAGGAATCACGCATAAAAATGGAATTTCGTGGATGATCGATGTCTAATCTTAGGAAGAAAAGTGTCCAATTTTAGGTAATAAATAACAATAAATAAAAAAAGATAAGATAAAAAAATAATGATAAGAAAAAAAAAAGCTATAAATAGGGCTCAAAAGGATCTATTTTTTCGCCTAAAAAATAGAGAGATATGTTATCTATAATTTCCATTGATATAAGGTCGTGCTTTGACAAGTATTCGATGTTTTTATCAACTGTCCTCAGATCCATACTGAGTTCTTTTGAAAGCTGTGATTTATTAACGCCGATGTTATTTTGTTTCAAATAATTTATGATTTTCTTGTTTTTAGAGATCAAGTAAATTATTTTGACATCGTGAAAATCCAATTTCGAGTCGTAATAAAGCTCGTGGTCATCGAATGAATCTCGTTTAATAAACTGAAACTTTTCCAAAACCCTGAGATGCCAAACGACAACATGATGGCTGAGATTCAATTCAAGCTGAAGCTGGGCAATATATTTGCCAGGGTTTAATCGCAAATAATCGTATAATTTCTTTCTATTAGGATTATTCAGCACGTCCTCTTTTATGAGAGGGGAACCCTCTATTATCAACCTTTTTTTGACGAGCGACTGCAAGTGTCTTTTAATTCCCTGCTTGTTAATGTTAATTGAAGATTTGGCGAATCTCGCGAGAACTATTGGCAAGAATCTCTCGATTTCGAAAATCTTGTTTTTACCTATGTAATCTTGAATGGTTTCATAGATTATTTTTTCTTCTTCAAGTCGCTTGCTTATTACATTCATTGTTCATCACTTATATCAATAATTTTTTGGTTGTCCAAATTTGCTAGAATTGTACTAATACATTCTTCGCGCAGATCAGAGGACATATCCATCATCTCTCTCACGAACTCAATTTCATCGTCTTCGCTCTCCCAAGGAATCATTTTTACTTTTTCGGCGAAATCTGAAGGGACCATCTTTAGATAAATTTTTCTCAAGGATTCTAATGTAATCCTTAACTTATTATCTTTTGCTAATTTTGACTTTATTTCTTCTTCAAAAACATTTAAAGCGGTTATTTCCACATTTTCAAGAGGCTCGTTAGTTAAAGCATCAATCTCTCTTCGAAAATCTTGGCCGCACAACCAGCACCCTTC
>JAFGGO010000001.1 GCA_016930515.1 Promethearchaeota archaeon
AAAAATTTATTTTAAATTGGCGGATTTTAATAAAATCGTCGAAATGTTTTTGTTCGAAATAATCCTCAAAAGTTTGTTTGAATATTTCTTCCATTATATTAATTCCTGAATTCAAACCATTCATGTCTTTAGCGAGCAAGAGCATGTATTTTGGAGTTGATATTAAATAAAATTTATTAGGTGATATATCTATATTTATGTGTTTATTGAGTATTTCGTTAGTGTTTTCAACTTGGTCTCCCGTAGTAAAAAGCAAGATTAAATAGTTTTCTGAATATTCTTCCTTAAGGTATGTATCTCTTATACCAGAAGCAACAAGAGAGTTTTTTGTGTATTTCTTAAAGATGTTTTGAAGTCGAGTTATTTCCTTTCTGAATTTATTTTTATTGTGATAAAAAATGAATTTTTCACTAAGAGCAAGAGGCTCACCATCTTGATACTCGAATTTCCCAATATCCTTCTCGAATTTAAATTCTCTAAGATAATCGTACATAATTAACCTCACTTATTCTATAAATTTTAACGATAAATAATTATTATAAAATAGGATTCCTAATTAAAGTTCCTTCTTATGTAATAAAAATTCAGTCTTTCAAGGCATCTAAATCATAAAAAAAGCTAAAGGATATGAAACATAAATTAAATCAGATATTAATAATCGATTTACACTCTCCAAGATGAATAATTGAGATGAAACTTTTTCGCGATAATCCTGGAAAAAATCTCTTTTTAGCACCCTTGCAGAATGTAACAACCGCTCCTTTTCGAAACTTTTGCAGGCAATATTTTAACATCGGCTTGGTTTGCACACCAATGATTTACATGAAAAGACTTTCAAAAAGCCCAAAATCCGTGAGTCATGAATTACATGGAATCGAAAAAGAGAGGCCCATAAGCGTTCAAATCATTGGTAATGACCCGAAAGATTTAATCGCTTCAATTGATTTTTTAGAGAGTTATAAATTTGACATATTAGATATTAATGCCGGTTGCCCGTCTAAAAGAGCCCTTAATTCGAAGGAAGGAGGGTACCTTTTAAAAAATCTTCCCGTTCTTGAATCGTTACTAAATCTTGCCGTGAAACATTCTTCAAGACCCATTTCTCTCAAAACAAGGATTGGTTTTGATAATACAAATATTATTGAAAAACTAGGAAGAATTATTAACGAATCGGGTATAATCTTTGTTACCGTTCATGCAAGAACTGTTTTAAACAAATTTGACGATAAGAGATTAGACCTTGAAAAAATTAAAAATCTTAAAAAAATCATCAAAATCCCCTTGATTGGTAATGGAGATATAAACGACCCAGTTTCCGCTAAAAAATTCCTAGAAAAAACTAATGTGGATGGGCTAATGATAGGAAGAGGAGCCATGGGACGACCAGAAATATTTACACTCATTCACGATTATCTGATAAATGATAAATTACGAGAATTTAACAACAATTTAAAGCATTTTAAGCACCATATGGCCCTGTACGAGATAATGATTAACGATTTCTTGGAGGGTGCTCCATTGAGATATTCGTCCGAGCATTATAAATTCGCAGAACTAAAGAGAAACGCAATATGGTTCACAAAATACATCGAAGATTCTTCCTCAATGAGAGTCGAATTTGGAAAAGCAAAAATTCTAAACGATCTCAAAACTACTTTAGATTTATTCGTTTAAACTTAAATTTAAATGCCCAAAAATATTTATATTTCATTAAGGAGAGAAAATATTGAGATGAAGAAATGAGACATAAAATGATAATAGGATGGGCTTTTGTTCTTATAATCGTGTCATTATTAGGGTTAATATTCATTGAATACCCCTTAATCGTCAACACGATGATTCCAGTTGAGGTAGTAGTAGCTTCTTCGATAATTCCATTAGTTTATATAGATAAACGCTTGGATTCAAATGGAACCCTTAAATTAAAGAAAAAAATTGGAGCTAAAGAGAAGAAAATCCCTAAAAGGAAAGATCATATTCGTGCCGAAGAAATTGAACTCTTAAATAACAAAAAAAAACGCATATTTAAACAGCCACCCATAGCAACGACCGAATCACTTGCTAAATTTGAAGAAGATATTGACTTGAATTTAGAGGAAGTAAAGTTTTCAGAATCAATAAAGAGATCTAAGAGTGCACTTGATATTCTTAAAATTGGTTTTCCTAATGAGCAAGCTCTTGAAATTGTGACAAAAGAGGAAAGTTTAGAAGACATTATTAGTGAATTGAACGATCTTGAATTAAATTTCTTTTCAAGCGAGTTCTTTGAATCTTTAGACGAATTTAAATGGAAAGACGATAATGAACTCATAGATTTTGTCAAAGATATGATGTGTTTTTCACAGAGCGAAAGACGCGCTATTATTAACGACATGAAAAATAAAAACACATTAAAATTAATTTGAAAGATCTAGAGCAA
The DNA here is from genome assembly GCA_016930515.1 of Promethearchaeota archaeon. Classification (GTDB taxonomy): domain Archaea; phylum Asgardarchaeota; class Lokiarchaeia; order Sigyniarchaeales; family SOKP01; genus FT1-020. Next base: position 2,420 of record JAFGGO010000001.1, read on the forward strand.
AAATGACAGTATCCATATCCAAGCAACAAGACATCGTGTTAAAAGTAATTCAAGATTATTTGGATAATAACAGGGCTCTAAATCTCGAAAAAGTGATTCCCTATATACGTAATATCCTCTCGAAGAAAAAAATCAATATAAACAGCAACGGTATAAAATTAATTATTAAAAACCTTGTCGAACAACGCCATATCATTCAAGGTTCGAAGTTAACAAGAGATGATGTGTTAAACAACGAAAATAGGAGAAACACATACGAAACGATAAAAAATAATCCAGGATGTTATTTTAATTTCCTTAGAAAACGACTCAATCTTTCAAACCACATCATTGCATGGCACCTCAACATCTTAATGAAATTCGAATATATAAAAAAAGCTAGCTTGGACAATCACGACATCTTCTTCAGCACCGAAGTTAAAAGCAAGGATTACGAAAAACTCTACTTGTTATCAAAAAAAAAATGCAAGAGAATGCTCTCATTCATGAAAGATTTTGATGATGGTATAACGAAAACAATGGTTTCGACTAATCTTGGCATTCACTATAATATCGTTTCAAAATACTTTGAAAAATTGTTGAAAGTGGGAATAATCAATAAAAAATCTTTTTCTAATAAAACAACCTACTTTTTAAAACAAAAATATATTTCACTCGTTTAAAATTCGAATTTTTGGATTGATTTTTTAAATTTCCTTTTATCAAGACTAAATTTTAACGATCTCTCATTTTCATATGTTCTTATATTTGGATCTATCAAGGATATATTTTTATCAATGAATGACTATTCACATATATTCTTCGAAACATTTATATATCCCGTTATATATGATCAAATAACAAAATATATAGAAATATATGATGTTTAGATAAAAAAATGTCGTCATTGATATGTTTGAGCAAGGAAGAAGACGTGATTCTTGAATTGATACAAGATTACATGGAAAACAATAGGGCGTTCAAGTACGAAAAGATAGTTCCTTATATAAGAAACAATTTCGCCAGAACTTCAAGAAACATCAACGAAACGGGAATTATGAACATTTTGGAAGCGTTGGTGCAAAAAAGAGTAATTATTCCCGGTTCAAAGCTTACGAAAAGAATCGTACTTCAAAATCTAAACAGGCGAAAAATTTACGATTTCATCAAGAACAATCCGGGCTTGTATCTTAATATTATCATTCGCAGGTTGAACATGCCAAATCACGTCATTACATGGCACTTAGATATATTAGTCAAATTTGGACAAATTAAAAAAGTCTTCTTGGATAATCACGATGCATACTTTCATCCAAAAATAAAACCTTCTAATTATCTTTCTACTTACTTACTTTCCAATCCAAAATGCCAAAAAATTATATCTTATATAAAACAAGAAACGAATAAAAACAACACGACAAAAACTGGAATATCTAGAGCTCTCAAGATCCATTACAACACTGTATCGAAATATCTATTGAAATTAGAAAAACTTGGATTAGTCAAAAAAGAAATAATGAACCATCATAAAACATATTATAGAGTCGATTAAAAGCTATTTTTTTCTAATTTTCTAATTTTTCTCATACTTTTAAATATTAATATAAAAAAAAGTCTATTTGTATTTTCTTAAGAGTTCTTCGGGAGTGAAAACGCCATCCTCAGTTATTATACCCGTCACCAGTCTGAATGGCGTGATGTCAAACGCGTAATTCAAGCATTCAACGCCATCGGGCGTAATTTGAACCTTACCAAGCACATTGCTTACTTCTTCGGCATTTCTTTGTTCAATGGTTACGTCTTCTTTCGTTTCGTGAAGCGACAAGGTCGATGTCGGTGCTGCAACATAAAAAGGAATGTTGTTATCCTTTGCGGCAAGGGCTACCATATAGGTGCCTATCTTATTAAAAACGGCATCAGAAGTAACCCGATCGGTTCCAACGATGATTTTGTTGATTTTTCCCAACATCATTAGGAGTCCAGAAGAATTATCTGAAATGACTTTAACGGGAATATTATCGTAATGACATTCATAAGCTGTAAGCCGAGCACCTTGTAATCTTGGCCTCGTCTCATCGGCAATAACGCTAATTTGCTTTCCAGTTTCAATTGCAGCACGAATGGGTGCCAGAGCCGTTCCATATTGAACAGTTGCCAGAGAGCCCGCGTTGCAATGCGTGTGGACCACATCGCCATCATCAAGCAACTCGGCTCCATGTTTTCCTATGCTTTTATTCACATTGATATCTTCTTGGGCCATTAATTTTATTTCTTCTATGACCAGTTCTGAAATAGATGTAGGATCGTCATAAAGGGAATTAACGATTTTCCAAATGCGATCGATTGCCCAAAAAAGATTTGATGCTGTGGGGCGCGTGCTTCGAATCTGATTAGCGGCTTGTGTCATAGATTCAAGGAATTTCTCCTTAGAGAGATTTTTGTATTCTAAAGTAGCTAGAGCCATTGCCATTGCCGCAGCAACGCCTATTGCGGGGGCACCTCGAACATTCATTACTTTTATCGCCGTTGCTACGTCTCGGTAATCATCAATTATTAGAAATTTAAGTTCATGAGGTAGGATCGTTTGGTCAATCATTTTGACCTTATTATCTTTCGTCCATTCAATCGAAGGAATCATGCTATTTTTAAATGAAATAAACCTTATAAAAAAAATCGATCTCGTATAAATCCAAAAACATCCATTATATAACTTTAAATAATTATTATAAAATTTAATCGTGAATTATTTCAAAATGCTAATTTAGAAAAGATAAACGATTAGGATTATTTTGAAAACACATAATTTTTTTATCTTTTTTTTTTATTCCATATATGTAATGTTAGATAAAAATTTGTTAAAAACTATTAAATCTCCAATAATTTCTTGTTCTCGAAGGACAGATGCGCCAGCTTTTTTAATGGACTGGTTGATTAAAATAATAAAACAGGGTTTTGTAGATGTAGTAAATCCTTTTAATAAGAAACAGGTATCTCGCATTTCATTACAATCCGAAGACGTGAAATGTTGGGTTTTTTGGAGCAAAGATTATAAGAATTTCATCAAATATTACAAATCGAACGCATCGCTCTTTGATAAATACGATGGTATTTACTTTCAATTTACCATTAATTCTCCTTCCGAAATGGAGTCTTTAATGCTGAGTCCTCTTGATATTCGCTTAGAACAATTAGAGTGGCTTATTAGAGAGTTTGGGATCGATGCGGTGAGTTACAGATTTGATCCCATAGTAATATATAAAAAAAAAGGCTCTGATAAGATATTAAGTAATTTGGATAAATTTGAATATATAATTGATAAGGTAGCAAAAATGGGCGTTGAAGAAATGATATTCTCGTTTTGCACTCTATATCCTAAAGTCATAAAACGAATGAAAGCTAGGGGAAAATGTCCCATCAATCTGGATTTAACCCAAAAGAGAAATATCTTATCGAAACTTCTCGAGATTACTAATAAGTATGGTGTGAGAATGAAAGCGTGTTGCCAACCCGAACTACTTGATATTAATACAATTAAACAAGCTCATTGTATCGATGCAAAAAGGATAGAAAAAATAACGGGAAATAAAATAGTTCAAAAAAAAGATACGGGACAAAGGAGTGATTGTGGTTGTACTGTTTCTAGGGATATAGGGGGATACGAAGGAATTTTTAGGTGCAAGCATAATTGTGATTATTGTTATGCATCTCCCATAAAAAAATGAATATTTAACAGATTATTTCAATGAAAAAGACGATGATTTATTTAATTTCTTATCATTAAATTTATATTTATGATAATGTATTTATCTTCTAAGTAAATAAATTTAATATTTGAAGGAAACCGTGTCAGATTCAGAAAAAACGGAAGAAATGGAAAAATACGAGAAAGAAACAGGAAAGTTTGCAATATGGCGCGGTGTGGTCACCGAAGGATTTAAAAAATGGCAGAAAGGAGAGAAAATATACGAACAGGATAAGGAAAGAATCACAATACTGGTTTCAGAAGAAAAAAAAAACAAATGGCAAAATTTTGCAAAAAAAGGAGAATTTTCTTCCATTTCAAAATTAATTAGGGTCGCAGTTGATTCTTATATTGAAGCTCAATTTCATCAAACTTCCTTTAGAACAATATCAAAAATAACCCATGGTCTTAAAGAACCACTCACATTGATTAAAGGATTTTCCCATATTATATTGGAAAATTATAAAGACGATTTAAAGTGGGATGTTCTCGTTAAAATTAACGATATATTCGATCAAAGCCAAATTCTTGAAAAAAGGATAAATGAGATCTCCAAACAACAAGAACCAGAAAATGAAAATTACGAAATTCTCATTGTTGATGACGATATATCTACAATAAAGGTATTAGCTAATTTTTTTCAGATTAAAGGTTATAAATCTAAATCTATCAATTCGGGGGCGGGTGTGCTCGGTGAAATAATTCGAAATAATCCTCAAATCATACTACTTGATATAATGTTACCTGATATTAGCGGTTATGAAATATGCAAGCAGATAAAAAGAAACGATAATTTAAAGACTAAGCGAGTTTATTTTATCTCTGCTATTCCAAGAGACGATATTGAGAAAAAAATGGATGAAACTAAAGCAAATGGTTATTTTCTTAAGCCATTTAATTTTTCAGAACTTAAAGAATTGTTTAAATATCTCTGATTTTCAACATTAATTAGACTAAGAATTTTCACCCAAAACTCTATTTGAAAGCGTTTAATACTTTAATTAATATAATTCGTAATGTTTTTATAAGTATATTTATTTGAAGTTGTTACCGCAGAAAAAAAGCAATAAATCATGAACGATAAAATCAAATACGGCGTTGGAGCTTTTATCGTCGTGTTATTTCAAACCACCTTAAAAGCTATTGGCATCGTTATTACGGGGAGCTTAAGTTTCCTAAGCGAAGCCATAGATACTTTTATTGACATTGGTTTCGTATCAATCTTACTCTACTCAATGATTCAGAGCCAGAAACCCGCAGATTACGAACACATGTATGGACACTCTAAAATAGATCCAATTGGAGCCTTGGTTCAGGGACTTGTGCTCATCATGGTTTATATAATCCTCGTTTTTAACGCCTTTCAGGCCTTAATAAGAAGAGATTTTGGAGTGGAAAACCCAGGTTTTGGTTTGATCTTGTTGATAATTTCATTATTGGTAAATATAATTTTTTCTCGTTTCCTTATGTGGAAGGGAAAGAAACAAAAAAGTATTTCTCTCCAAATTCAAGGGTTAAATTTGTTCCAGGATTCTCTAAGGGCGATATTAGTCTTAGTAAGTTTTTGTTTTGCCCTGTTTGGAATCGTGTTCTTAGATCCCATTTTTAGCATTATATTATCATTATGGATTATTTATGGAGCTTTTAAATTGTCAAAAAAGGGAATAAAAGAACTCACGGACGAAAACCCCATTAACTCATTATTACTCGAACAACTTCGTGAAAACATTTTTTACTTAGAACATGTTAACGGCATTGAAGACATTCGAGTTCGAGCAAGTGGAGATAAATTATACTTAGAAATACGCTTGGCAGTCGAAGACCATATTTCAGTAATCCATGCCAACGAAATCACCAAATCGATTAGATCAATTGCCAAAGAGTTGATTCCTTATTATGAAATAGAATGCTTAATTGAAATGAATCCTTTAGGGGGAGAAAAATCCATTAGCGATAACTTGACCAACTTGATTTATTCTATATATACTGAATATAATCAAATCCTTAACATTAAGGATGTGAATATTTTTAGCATTGAAAAAGATCATTTTTTATCCCTAGTAATCGTTGTGGATAATACGCTTACATTAAACGAAGCTCATGAGATTTGTACTTCTTTTGAAAACGAAATTAAAAAACAGGCACCATATTTAACCAGAATTATTTCTCACATTGAATCTTCCTCGATATTAAAAATAATCAAACCGAAACCACTCTCTTGCCGTCCTGTCGACGAAGATAGAATGAGTGAAATCAGAACCGCAATTGAAAAGATCTTGAGAATTCACGGCGACATAAAAGGATATCACGGGTTAGAATTTTGGACAGCTGTTGATTATTGCGTGCTCGAAATTCATGTTTTTTTTGATAATGACTTAAATATTGCAGATGTCCATAAATCTCTCACGATAATAGAGGAAGAGATCAAAACTATTCTGAAGATCGAAAATTTAAAAGAGGTTATTTTGCACTCCGAACCTATAAAAGGAAGGACCGATGGTATATTTTTTTAATTTGAATATTTAGAAAGGAAACGAATATTTCGAGAGATCAAGCTCGTTTTGCATTGTTTTTATATCGGCCTGCAGGCTTTTATTCAATGGTATGCCTGTTTTTATTCTCTCAAGAGTAGTATAATGTTCCTTTTCTCCTGCCGTATATATACGATCTTTTCCAGGCGCTTTTTTAGAGTTTCTCAAGTTTCGCATTATGCTACCGGTGGTTTTTTTAAACGCGCTTAATGGCGTAAAACTTTCAATGTTTATCGCTAAAAAAAAATGACCTACTTTCAACCTCATTTGACCATCTTCAACTACTCCTGCTGTGTCCTTTAGAAATACGCCATTTTGAAGGGCAGAAGATAATATTTCAACCAATGTGGCATAACCATACCCTTTATATCCCGAGCCAGACTCTCCTTTTCCTCCTAATGGTAACAATGCCGCATTATTGTTAACCAAATCTTTAAGAATATCATCGGGATTAGTTTCTGTATTACCATCAAAAGTGATCACGACGTCTTCAGGAAGAAGCCTGTTAGTCCGGTTATAAACCTCAACTTTTCCCCTCTGAATGATTGATGTGGCACAATCGAGCAGGAAGGGCATTCCTTCATCAGTTGGAGCACCAGAAGTAAGTGGATTTGTTCCCAACATCGGCTCAACACCGAATGTAGGAGGAATTGCGGGTCGAGCGTTTGTTGTGGTTATTCCAATCATCCCTTCTTTTATGGCCATCAAGGAATAATAACCAGCTATTCCAAAATGGGTTGAATTTCTGACTGCTACGGCTCCAAGACCATATTTTTTTGCCTTTTTTATAGCTAATTTCATTGATTTATAAGCAATAACCGGACCAAGCCCATTCTCTCCATCTATTACTGCCGTTGTTGGACCTTCTTTTACAATATTAAAGTGTGTTTTAGTATTGTAGATACCTGCCTTGATCCTATCATAATACATCTTGCAACGTTGAATCCCATGTGAATCGACTCCTCGCAAATCAGCACTTATAAGAACATCTGCGATAACTTCGGCGTCTTTTTTTTTAACATTTAAACCAATAAACACATCTCTCATATAATCCCTTAAGATTTTCGCATCTACAAATACTTCGTCTTTAGATAACGAAAGTACCTCGTCTTGAATAGTCATATTAGGTCTAAAAAATAGCTAATTTTGTGGTGTTACCAATATGGTCGTAAAAGTATATAAATTTATTCAAACGAATGTTTATTTTAATAAAAAAACTGTTAAATTTTATTAATTTTTATTCTTTTACTTCTCATTTATTTGAAAATAAAATATGGGAGGATATTATGGGGATGTTATCTTCATTTTTGAGATTGAAATACTAATTAATTTTCATGCGAATAAATGATTTGGATAAAAAAGTAAATAGGATTATTTTTTCGATGGAAATGACGATCGAAGATGATGGAGATGGCTTTACTTATATCTTCCCAGATACGAAAGAATTCATCGCAATGGCAAATAGGAAGTTTATAAATCGAGAACTGGCTTCAGAAGAAAAAACATAATTTCTTTTTTTCTCTCTTTTAATCTAATTCATCTAAAATAATTTTTCAGTTAACTTAATTATCAAGTAAAAATAAAACTTAAGTTATATAAAGAGAAAACCTATATCTTGATTCCAATCCTACTGATAAGACCAAGGTTATCGTACGCCTCCACGCCCGCATCAAGATGCGTGAACTACTAACCTTACGATTGCTCTGTCCCCAGCCTGATCGAGTTTGGTATTACGAGCTTATGACTTTCCTACAAAAGGCACTGCCCTGCAACCCACCATCCTGACCGGCGCTTCGCCGGAATACGATAGTGGCTATCAAGTACTCATGAAACCTTAATATAGGCATTTTCCGCTAAGAGCATTTTACGGTCTGTCGAGCGAGCGACTTCAAGCAGGCCCTAGCTGCCCATTAAGGATAATACTTCTAACTATTAAAACATGATGATTTTGTAAGTAGAAAGGAATGGAAATGCTTCCGAGTTTAACCCTTCAATCGGGAGATAAAACATTATTTTATTGTTGCTTTGATGTAATCAATTATTTCTGAAACCATTGCACCCGGACCAAACACATTTGAAACTCCAATTTCTTTCAAGATTTTGAAATCTCTTGTTGGGATGACCCCACCAACGAGGATGATAAAATGTCCAAACACGCCTTGTTCCTTTAGAAGGTCGATGACCTGTTGAGAATAAGCAATATGTGCTCCAGAGTGAATGCTGAGCCCAATTACATCCACGTCTTCTTGAATGGCCGTTTCAACGATCTGTTCGGCGTTTTGAAACCCTCCGAAAATAATCTCCATTCCAGCGTCTCTTAAGGCCCGTGCCACGACTATTCCCCCTCTATAATGTCCGTCCAATCCGGGTTTTGTTATTAACACTCTAATTTTTTTATCTATCATTGATTTCTCTCCTTTTGATTAAATTGCTAGGGGAGGATCCCATATACCAAACACTTCCCGGTAAATATCACAAATCTCGCCGATGGTAGCTCCAGCCTTGGTCACTTCCATTATTATCGGCATTACATTTTCTTCCTTTTCGCAAACATTTCGAAGCTTATCTAAAAGAGATACAATTTTGGCGTTATCCCTTCTTTCCTTGAGCATTTTAATACGACGAACTTCAATCTCGATTGCGTCCTTGTTGGTTCGAAACACATCGGTACAATCATCGTAGGAAACCTCGTACTTATTAACGCCCAACATAATTTCTTCTCCATTTTCAATACGCTTCCTTCTTTTATGGAAGGCATCTCTCATTTCCTTGTATAACCAACCCGAGGATAGGGCTTTATCGATGCTCCCAATCTTTTCGATTTTATCTATATAATCCCACACTCGATCTTCGATTTCGTCTGTTAACCATTCCACATAATAGGATCCGGCCAATGGATCAACCGTATTCGTGATGCGCGTCTCCTCGGCAATTACTTGTTGGGTCCGTAAAGCAATTAAAGCAGCTTCTTCGGTTGGAAGACAAATTGCCTCGTCGTAAGAATTAGTATGAAGTGACTGGCACCCCCCAAGGTTAGCTTCTAGTGCTTGAATGGCAGTACGCACTATATTTACTTTTGGGGTCTGAGCTGTTAAAGAACTACCTGCTGTTTGCACGTGAAATCTAAACTGTAAGGAGTGAGGATCTTTGCAATCGTACCTATCTCTCATTAGTTTCGCCCATATCCTTCGAGCAGCACGGTATTTTGCTATTTCCTCAAAGAAATCTTTATGAGCTGCCAGGTGGAAGGCTAATCTGTTTACAAAATCATCGGCTTTCCAACCCCTCTCCACTAAATTATCGATATGAGAGCATGCGCTTGCGAATACGAATCCTAACTCTTGAATTGCACTTATACCCCCTTCACGGTAATTATATCCCGTAAAATTTATGGGGTGCCATTTTGGAACATTTTTTTGTGGTACGGTCCATTCGATAAAATCACAGGCTAATCGAAGAAGGTGATTCGGGGGCGAGTTTTTATAAGGAATATATCCAACCGTCATTGTCAAGATATCGTTTTGAGTCGTTCCTATGAGTTGCTTTATATCATATCCGCGCATCTTAGCAGCATTGAAATACATCGCACTCACAGGTGCACAAGTAAAAGGCTCAACAACCAATGCTACACTAATTTTATCGATAGGGACGCCTTCAGTTAAAGCTAGCAAGCTATCGACGCAATAAAGAGGAACTCCAGAGGTACCTACTTCAGGAGCACCATCTTTATTTGTAGGATCAATACCATTAAAGGTTAAAGTATCAACAGCCGCACTAAAACCCGTTTCTCCGTTCTTATAGAGATATTTCCAACGCAAGTTCGTTTCTTCAGGCGTGCCATGGCCACTAAAAAGTCGCATTGTCCACAATCGACCTCTGTACATCGAGGGATAGACACCTCTAGTATAAGGAGGCGCACCAGGAAAACCAATCTCTTCCAAGTAATCTCCCTTGACATCTAATGGGGTATAAACTCTTTTTATCGGAATTTCCGAATCAGTGACGAATTTTCCGTCGTTTTCGTTATTTTGATTAAATTTAGAATCCCAATTTTCTTTTTCTTCTTTAATCTTATCCAAATAATTTTTATCAAACAATATAATTCACGAATTTATTATGCTATCTTAATAAAGAGAAATACCTATTATTTCTTCTATATTGTTAAATTAAACAAAATAAAAATATTTGACCTAAATTATTCAGATTGTCGCGAACAAACTAATAAAAATATTTCATACATTTATTTTTTAACCTTGGTTTTTATTGTTATAATATTAGAAAGGAAAAAGGAATATTATTCAATAAGAGATGAAAAAAAATTACAGAAATCGATTTTAATCCCATTAAAGAAGAGATTCGAGCGGGTAATTTTGAAAAAGCGCTAGATGGCCTAGTTAATCTCATAAACGACGATAATTACTCTTCGTTAGAATACATTTTTCAAGGCATCCTAGAAATTCAAGAAAACGGACATTATCTAACAAAAAATCAATTAAAAAAAGTGAAACCATTATTAGACTCATATGATGATAATGTACAGGAAATGGCTACTAAAGTTTATACGAATGCCATAATCCGAAATATGTCTTCGTTGCAAAACGAAGTGGGAGATATCTTGTTTAAAATGAGATATTTAGAGCCCGTGGTTAGAGAGAAAGTTATTGATTTCATAATCAATGTTTATAGCGACATTTCTAATTTCGAAAAACAAATATTGCATGGGTTAATATCAGGATTAAAAGACGATTTATGGAACATCAGAAAGAGGATTATCGAATTTTTTAACGATATTTTCCTGGATAGACCAAAACTAATTAATGAATTTGACGAAAAGCTCCAAGTACTTCTCGAAGAAAAGGATATTGATGTCATGAGGGAGGGATTAGATTTCTTGCTTAGGATTTACACTAAATCATATTCAAGCGAAGATTTGGAGAAGCTTTTAAAATCATTTCTCCAGAAAGATTGGATTGCTCAAGAGAAAATCTTATTTCTAATTGAAAAGCTAGCTATTAAACGAAAGGAGCTTATAAAACCAATTACATCAGATTTAGTGCGCTTGCTTGACCACGACGACTATTTGGTAAACAAGGCTGTGAGGAAAACCATCGAAGATATCATGGAGCACAATATAGAAATATTTGATGATGTATTCTTCTCGTTCATAACCGAAGACCAAATCGATAATTTGGAATCTATTGAAATTCTCCTGAGACATTCAATTCTAAAGTTTGGATTTAATAGATTTTATAACATCTATTCAAAATTTTCTGTTGAGGATGATCAAATTAAGAAAAGTCTAATTAATATCATAAGAAAGATTAGCACGAATAATCCTAAAATTTCAGAGAAGATCTTTTCTCAACTGATAAAAAAAGTTTTGGAAAACCTTGATTTAACAAATTTTAATAAATTAAAGGGGCTACTTAGTCGCAACAACCAATACCCCTTTTACCTTACATGTTTAAACGCTTTAAAAGATAGTATTCCCTTACTGAATCCCGAACAGGAGCAGAGAAGACTTGAACTTATAAAATTCTTATCAGATTCAATACCACAAATCAATATCAACGAATTGAGTGATTGGTTAAGTTCAAGTCTTCAAAATGGTCCAATTCAAATAGACACGATCTGTTCACATTTTAATATTCAAAAAATTCATCTAATAGAAATTTTAAAGAAATTAATGGAAGACGGCCAGCTTCGGGCAATAATACATGACGATACAATAAAACCAAAAGAAAGTATTGTTGAACCAATTACGGATATTCAATTTTTCAAACAATGGAAGGTGTTTCAAAACCCTGGAGAAGAAGAATATCGGATCAAGTTATCCGTTCAATTGAAAAATATGTCTGGGAAAAAAATCACTGATTTAAAAATCGTCTTGGATGTGCCTCAAGTACTCTTAGTTGAAGAGAAATCAAAGGAAGAAATTAATAATATACCAAGCATTTTAGATGAAAATCAACAACTTGTTATAACTTGGATGTTTAAGAAATATTACGAAAGAGAGAGTCGTCCTATATCAAGCAGGATTAAGGTTATAATAATTTACCAAAAGGAAGACAAGGCATTCAGTATAAAAAAGAGGTTGGATGTACTCTTATTATAAAAAAAAAATTAATTTAAAGATTTGTTAGGAATTCTAAGATCCTTGTAAAGCGAGATCTTACCTTCCTCTATTTCATCCTGTTCTCGACTGAGAAAACCAATATAAACCCATTTTATCATATCTTGAAGGAGGTAATGACCGTCCCAAGGCATACCAACAGGTTGAATATTGTGTTCGCCGATCCTAGGAAACCTATAAGCCCCTATTAAAGAAAATTCCTCGGCAGTATTTTTAATGAACTCTTCGGAACCAAATAAAGAAATAGTTTGTAAATATTGCTGCAAGTTTTCCGTTCTTATTTTATGGATGAGATCTTGAATACTCGAAATCCTCGTGACGATTATAAATCTATCTTGACACATATCCATTTCCATCATTGAGGGCAGGTTTCTCAAGTAAACAACTGTCCAATCTAACCCATTATTTGGTGGATTGATGATGGTTGCGTTTTTTTTTATTGCGTGATTCATAAAAAAATATTCACGTTTTTTAGCAATTTGAAGTCCGTCAGCTTGTGTGAGGTTTGCTCTAGGTAACATTTGGTCAGTGGTTTTCAATCCCCTTGCCAACATTTTTGCGAATCCTAATGGAGATAATTCCGTTATTTTATTTCTCAAGCCTTTAATGGAGCGTTTCATAAGAGCTTTCATATCAAATCCATCAGAATGACTTTCTTGAAACATTTTATCTAGTGAACCATTAAATGATTTGATGGGATCTGAAGTTTTTTCAATGTCAGATCCATTACTAAAGTAGTCACCCATTGCATCTTGAAATATAGTAGACTGTTGTGGTTTATCGACAACATACAATACTCGTGGGCTTAAACAAGCTTTTTGATTCCAACATACCACATCTATGGCAATTCTCTGTGCTATCTCTTCCATCTTATGTTCATCTGCGAATATATCTTCAGAAATCACGCTGAAAGATAATTTAGGCCCATTATCGATTATCTTGATACCATAACGGTACCCTCTTCTTCTTATGTCTTCGATGGACTGAATACCCCCCCAAGCTAATACGCAATTAATATTTCCTGAAGAAAATAAATCGTCATATATATCTCCACGACTTCCCTTCCAATAAAGAGCAGCTATTTCTTTTGAAATTTTTTTATCCACATCGGCAATAGATTCACATAATTTTATCGTCATATATGGATCTTCATGTGAAAGTTTTATTAAATTAACATTTTTCGTTATCAAGCCATAAAATACGGTTAATAAACCTAAGTTAAATGCGTTTCCCGCAAGATTGTGAAGAACAACACCCCTTGGCTGTGCATGAATGCGCGTGTTTAATTTGGGAACCCAATCTTCTAAATAGTGTTTTCCTCCGATTTCACCGAGTAATTGTCCTTCTGCGGTTTTTTTTTCCCATAAAAAAAGTGTTCCCATTAGTTCTATTTCACATAATTGTTTTGATTGTCCCGTCATCATAGGTATTATTTCCAAGGCTTCTTTTCTTATGTCATAATTAGGATCACGCCATCGATCACCCACTTGGTCGATAACATTGAGAATATCGTCAATATGCCTGTCGTGAGCCCTTCTTTTTTTCAAGGAAAGATTTTTAGCAGTTTCCAAGATAAATTCCTTATCAAATACTGGAAACTCGATCTCTAAAACATCTTCTTGTCGCTTAATGGTTTCAATCGTGGTGTTTTCAGTATAAACTGGTTTAAAAATAAAGCCAGGTATCTTAATATGTTTATTCAAGTGATTTACCCCTAATCGCTTAATAGCTATATAATATAAAACAATATTCACTATTTAAACAAAGGTAAAAAAAAAAAAAAA